>DATDEG010000103.1:0-16069 GCA_036523465.1 bacterium | reverse complement strand
CGTTGCCCACGGGGACGAACCCGAAGAAGCGGCTGTCCTCGCTGTTGCAGCGGTTATCGCCGAGCACAAAGAGCTGTCCCTGCGGCACAACCTGCGGGCCGTAACTCGTCGTACAGGCCCGGTCGCCCGCGGCCAGGGCCGTGGGGTAGAGTTCGGTGATCGGCTGGCTGTTGATCAGCACGACGCCGTCTTTGAGTTCGACGCGCTCGCCGCTGAGGGCGACGACGCGCTTGACGAAGTCTTTCCCAGGATTCAGGGGGTAATGGAAGACGATGACATCGCCGCGGGCGATCCGGCCGAGGCGGTAACTGAACTTGCTGACGAGGATGCGATCGTCGATCTGCAGCGTCGGCTCCATCGACCCGGAGGGGATGTAGAAGGCCTGCACCACAAACGTGATGATGAGCAGACTGAGCAACGCAGCGAAGATGCTCGCATCGAGCGTCTCGACGACCGAGGTACGCCAGGCCGGCGGGAGCGCGTAGGTCCGCTTGACAAGTATTCGGGCAATGATGAGGATGCCCGCGAGGATGAGGATGAGCGTCGGGATGCTGAGGGGAAGACGATCGAGCAGTTCCAAGTGCTACCGCATTTCTCTGATACGCGCCTCGCGGCCGACCTTCCCACGCAGATAGTAGAGCTTGGCCTGACGGACCTTGCCTTTGCGCAGGACATCGATGCGATCGATGCGGGGCGAGTGCACCGGGAACGTCCGCTCGACACCCACCCCGTGACTGATCCGGCGAACGGTGAACGTCTCCCGCGTGCCTCCACTCTTCCGTCCAATGACGACGCCTTCGAACGCCTGGATGCGCTCGCGGCCGCCTTCCACGACCTTGAGGTGGACGCGGATGGTGTCGCCGGGTGTAAACACCGGGAGTTTACTCTTCAGTTGCTCGCGCTCGAGCTGGGCCAGTTTCTCCATGCCAGGTCCTCCATCCCTCGCCGATCCTCGGCGACCCGCCACAGTGCGAATCGCCGAGTGGATATGATAGCATAGTTGCTTCCCATGCGCCGCTCATGACCCTTCGCCGGTCTCGAGATCGAGGTCTTCGAGCAGGCGGTGATCCTCCTCCGCCAGGACGTCCTTCTTGAGCAGATCGGGGCGCCGGTCGAGTGTGCGCCGGAGCCGTTGGGCCCGGCGCCAGCGCCGGATCGCCTCGTGGTGCCCCGAGAGCAACACCTCGGGGACGCGCATGCCCCGGAACTCCGGCGGCCGGGTGTACTGCGGATAGTCGAGGAGACCCTCGGCGAACGAATCGCCTTCCACCGAGGCCGCATCGCCGACGACGCCCGGGACGAACCGTGCCGCGGCCTCGACGATTACCATGGCCGGCAGCTCACCGCCGGTGAGGACGTAATCGCCGATGGAGATTTCGTCTGAAGCCAGCCCCTCCCGTACCCGCTCGTCGATCCCCTCGTAGTGGCCGCAGAGAATGATGAGATGCTCTTCCCCGGCCAGTGCTCTGGCGAGCGTGTGGGTGAGCTGGCGTCCCTGAGGCGAGGTGAGGATCACGCGGGGCACGCCGCCGCTCTGCGCCTTGATGGCGTCGACCGCGGCGAAGAAGGGCTCGACCTTCATGACCATTCCGGCCCCGCCTCCGTAGGGAGCGTCATCGACCTGGCGGTGGCGGTCCGCGGTGAAATCCCGCAGGTCCCAGATCCGGAGATCGAGCAGGCCGCGCTCCCGGGCCCGTCCGATCATGCTGACGTCGAGGGCGGCAAACGCCTGTGGAAAGATCGTCACGATATCGATCCGCATCTGTGCACGCGGGGGTGTGCGATCATCGATCTATCTGTCCTCATCGAGCAATCCCGGCATCGGACGGATGGTGACGCGCCGTCCGGCCGCATCGACCGCCAGCACGACGGAGGCGATCGCCGGCACCAGGATCTCCCCGCGCGCGCCGCGGATGACGAACACGTCGTTCGCACTCGTCCGGATCACCTCATCGACCGTGCCGAGCATCTCCCCCGCGTCGGTGACGGCGGTCATGCCGATGACATCGAAGACGTAGTAGCGCCCTTCCGGAAGCACGGCGGCGTCCTCCCGGGGGACGGCTAGGAGCGCTCCCCGCCACTGCCCGGCATCTTCCGGACGATCGATCCCCGCCACCTTCACGAGGAACCCTTCGCCCGTTCGACGGACTGTCTCCATCGTCACCGGCGTCGGGCGGCCATCGCGAACCAGCTGGGCCTCGCGGAGCCCGACCAACCGGTCAGGAAAATCGGTCTCCGGTTCGACGCGCATCTCCCCATGGACGCCGTGCGGCTTCGTGATCCGTCCGATGATGACGAGCGCGGGCTGTGCCGTGGATCAACCCTCCTCGCGGATCTCGAGGATGATGCCGTCTTTGACGAGGATCTCCGCCCGGCCCAGCTTGTTGAAGAGGTTGTCGCCGATGTTGACCTCGACGAGGCTCTCCACGGTCCCCTGCGTGAACTCCATGTTCAGCTGCAGCGATTCCGCCTCCCGGAGGCGCATCTGCAGTTCCGCGCGCGCCGCCTCCTGCCGCGCATGCTCCACCTCGAGTTGCTGGCGGATGACCCGGCTCTGCGGGCTGACCTGCCGCTCGAGCTCGCTGCGGCGGATCTGCGTCGTGATCTGCTCGAGGATCACATCGGCACGCTTGATCGCATCCTCGAGGTCCTGGACATACAGGCGCTTGAAGCTCTCCGTCACCACGGCCTTGATGAGCACAGGCCGTGTCACCGTTAGTCCCATGTCAGCCCTCCGTCGGTTCGCTGCTGCGGATATCGAGCATGGCCCGTGTTCCGGCGCGCACGGCCGCGGCTCGCACCACCTGCCGCAGGGCACGGGCGATGCGGCCCTGGCGGCCGATCACCTTGCCCATGTCTGCCGGGGCGACCTGCAGGGCGACGAGCACCCCCTGGGCGTCCTCGCGGACCTCGACCTGGACCGCATCCGGTTGATCGACGAGCGTGCGGACCACGAAGATGACGAGTTGCGACAGCGTCGCCTGAGCGTCGGCCACGGTCGTGCTAGCCTGAGGTGGCGCGGGCGAGGATCCCGGTCTTCCGGAGGATCACACGCGCCATGTCCGAGGGCCGGGCGCCCTTGCGCAGCCAGGCCACCGCCTTGGCCTCATCGACCTTGATCGTCGAGGGATGCGTCGTAGGATTGTAGTAGCCGATCGCCTCGATGTACCGGCCGCTGCGCGGCGACCGTGAATCGGCGACCACCAACCGGTAGAACGGCTTGTGCTTCCCTCCCAGACGCATCAAACGGATCTTCACCATGCCGGACGTCCTCCTTGGTCTCCTATTGGAGCGGGAACGGAAGCCGCCCCCGCTTGCCCTTGCGTTCCATCCCGCTGACCTGCTTGATCAGCCGCTTGGCGTCTTCGAACTGCCGGAGGAGCCGGTTGACGTCCTGGATGGATGTGCCGCTCCCCCGGGCGATACGCCGCCGCCGGCTGCCGTCGATGAGGTGCGGCTCTGCCCGTTCCGACGGCGTCATGGAGTCGATGATCGCCTCGACGTGCGTGAGCTGCCGCTCGTCCATCTCGGCGGCCGCGCCCCGGATCCGTCCGCCCAACCCGGGAATCATCTCGAGCAGGGAATCGAGCGGCCCCATCTTCCGTACTGATCTGAGCTGCTGGCGGAAATCCTCCAGGGTGAACTCCGCCCGGCGCAGCTTCCGCTCGAGCTGAGCGGCGGTCTCGGCATCGGTCGCGTCCTGCGCCTTCTCGATGAGGGTGAGGACGTCACCCATGCCGAGGATGCGGGACGCCATCCGGTCCGGGTGGAACGGCTCCAGTCCATCGAGCTTCTCGCTCACGCCGGCGAACACCACGGGGCAGCCGGTTACCTCGACGACGGAGAGGACCGCCCCGCCGCGGGCGTCGCCGTCCAGCTTCGTGACGATGAGTCCGTCGAGGGTCAGGTCGCGGTGAAAGCGCTCCGCCATCGCGACCGCATCCTGCCCCGCCATCGCGTCGAGCACGAGCAGCACGTTGTGCGCGGCGACCGCCTCGCGCATCTGGCGGAGCTCCGCCATGAGCTCATCATCGACGTGCAGCCGGCCGGCCGAGTCGATGATCACCGTGTCGTGCCCCCGCCGCTCCGCCTCGGCGATCGCCCCGCGCGCGACGGCGATCGGGTCGACCGCCCCCTCCTGCGCGTACACGGGAACGCCGGCCTGTTCGCCCACTATCCGCAGCTGCGTGACCGCGGCGGGGCGTTTGAGATCGGTGGCGACCAGGAGTGGCTGACGGCCCCGCCGCCGCAGCCGATAGGCCAGTTTCCCCGCCGTCGTCGTCTTCCCGGCGCCGTGCAGACCGGTCAAAAGGATGATCGTCGGCGGCCGGTCGGCTACGTGCAGTTCGCGCGCCTGACCGCCGAGCAGCCTGATGAGCTCCTCGTGCACCAGCTTGATGACCTGATGGCCCGGGGCGAGGCTCTGGAGCACTTCCTGCCCGACTGCCTTGGCCCGGACGCGCTCGACGAACGCTTTCGCGACTTTGAAGTTGACGTCGGCCTCAAGCAGCGCCAGCCGCACCTCGCGCAACGCGGCGTCGACGTCGGCCTCGCTGAGGGCCCCGCGGCCGGTGAGAGAGCGGATGATCGTCTGGAATCGCGACTGCAAGGCCTCAAACATCGGTCCGTGCACCTTTGATCGCTTCGTAGACGCGGTACCCGCCGCCGCGCGCGGTCTCGCGCACCTGCACGAAGAGCGCCTCGACCTCCTTGGCCACTGTCTTGGCGCCCTGCGCCGTCCGCACGACCAGATAGAATCGCCCGCCCGGCCGCAGCGCGTCATGAGTCTCGCGCAGGAGCCGCCGGACCGTATCTCGTCCCGAGCGGATCGGCGGGTTCATCGCCACGACGTCGAACCGCTGTCCCCGCACCGGAGCGGTCCCGTCGCCCTGATAGACGTCGACGTTCTCCAACCCGGCGCGCGCCGCGTTCTCCCGGGCAAGGACGACGGCACGCTCGTTGATATCGACCATGGCGACCCGGCCGCGCAGCGCGAGCGTGGCCGCGACGATGCCGATCGGTCCGTACCCACAGCCCAGGTCAAGGAGATGATCGCCGGAGTCGACGCGCATCGCCTCGATAAGCAGGCGCGTCCCGGGGTCGATGCCTTCGCGGGCGAACACACCGCGATCGGTCAAGAAGGTCCAGGAGCGTCCGCGCAACCGGGCGTCCACTTCCCGCCGATGCGACGGCACATCGGGCTGTTTGGCAAAGTACTGGGTCATCGCACTCACCGTGCCACGCGACGCAGCGCCGCCACCTCATGGGTGATCTCGCCGACGGCCTCAGTTCCGACGCGGGCGGCCAACCGCGCAACCGATGCCTCCAGCGTGGCCAACTGCTCGGTCAGGGCCCGGCGGCGGCGGGCGGCGGCGTCCGTGGAGACGACGACGCCGAGCAGGGCTTCCAGCCGCTCCAACTCGCCGGTAGACCGCCGGAGAGCATCATAGACCGCCTGTCGTGTCACCTCGAATCGCTCGGCGATCTCCGTGAACGAGAGATCGTCGTGGAAGTACAGATTGAGCAGCCGCTGCTGCCTGTCTGTCAGCAGTCGGCCGTAGGCATCAAACAGCCGGGTGATCCGCAGCCGATCGTTGAGGGTGCGCCGCACTCCGGAACTCCGTAAAGTTAGTGGCCTTTACAGGGCCGGTTCAGTATACGCCCCGCGTCCTGCTCCGTCAACACAGCGCGGTCCGGTGTGCGCGATCGCTACCCGGGGCGGAAGGCCTCGCCTGCCGCGTACGTGTCGAAGAACTTTTGAAAGCGCGTGATCTTTCCGTCTTTGACGGTGACGAGATGGACGAAATCCGTCTCGTACGTTCGGCCTGTCGGTTTGGCCAGGCATTTCGTATAGCCGATCACGGCGACCGTGTCATCGTCGGCCAAGAATCGCCGTGGTTCGAGGGCCAGGATCTGCTCCGCAGCGCGGCCGATCTGTAGCCACTCCATGAATCCAGCGTGTCCGTGCCGTGTGCACCCCTTCACCGCACACTGCTCTGCGCACGATTCGTGCAGTGTCTCCAACAGGAGGATTCCCTAGCCGGTGCTGGGCGAGCTGCCGGGTGGGGAGACAGGCAGGAGGGCATCCGTGAACTGAGTGGGGTCGAACGGTTGAAGGTCATCCGGCCCTTCCCCGATGCCGACGAACTTCACGGGTAGACCAAGTTCATGGGCGATCCCGAGGACAGCCCCACCCTTGGCCGTCCCGTCGAGCTTGGCCAGCACGAGGCCCGTGATGCCGACGGCGGCGTGGAAGAGGCGGGCCTGCTGGATGGCGTTCTGACCCGTGCCGGCGTCGACGACCAGGAGCCGCTCGATCGGCCCGGCGGGCAGCTCGCGCGAGACAACGCGGTTGATCTTCTTCAGCTCCTCCATGAGGTTCACTTTCGTGTGCAGCCGCCCCGCGGTGTCGGCGATGAGGACGTCGAGATGCCGCGCGCGGACCGCCTGCAGCGCATCGTAGACGACGGCGGCGGGATCGGCCCCGGGGGCGTGGCGCACGAGGTCGACGCCGACGCGTTCTCCCCAGACGGCGAGCTGCTCGATCGCGGCGGCACGGAACGTGTCGCCGGCGGCAAGCAGCACGGAGCGCCCCTGTGCGCGGAGGTGGTGGGCCAGCTTACCGATCGAAGTTGTCTTCCCCGTTCCATTGACGCCTAAGACGAGCACCGCGGCGGGCGGAGGATCGATCTGCAGCGGTGGGGCAGGACCTAGTAATTCGACGATGATCTCCCGCATAGCGTCGCGGCGCCGCCTGGGATCGGACGTGTCGCGGCGCGCGCGGAACTGCTCGATGATGAGCGCGGTCGTCGAGAGACCGACGTCCCCCTGGAGTAGCGCCGCTTCCAATTCTTCGTAGAACTCGGGCCCCGGGGGCTGGCGGAGCACTTGCTCGACGCGCGTCGAGAAGGACTCCCGGGTGCGGACGAGGCTCTCCCTGAGACGGTCGAAGAAGCTCACATCAGACCAACTCAGGTCACGACCGCGGGCACCGGCTCGGGCGTTCCCTTGCGGGTGAGCCGCATTGAGATGATCTTGGAGACGCCCGGCAGTTCCATCGTCACACCGTAGAGGACGTCGGAGGCTTCCATCGTGCCCTTGTTGTGCGTGATGATGAGGACCTGCGTGCGCTCGGCCAGTTCGCGCAGGAGCGTGGTGAACTTCTTCGTGTTGGCGTCGTCCAGCGCCGCTTCGACCTCATCAAAGATACAGAAGGGACTTGGGTGCACCCGGAGCATGGCGAAGATGAGCGAGAGGGCGACGAGCACGCGCTCACCGCCGGACAGCGCGGAGAGGCTGCGCATCTTCTTGCCCGGCAGCTGCGCCTCGATCTCGATCCCGGGCTCGGTCCCCGGCTCGCCGTCCACGAGCAGCAGCCGGGCGCGGCCGCCGGCGAAGAGCCGCACGAACAGCCGGTTGAATTCCTCGTCGACGCGCTCGAACGTCTCCGCGAAACGGACCCGCAGGACCTCGTCCAGACGCTGGATCAGCGCGGCCATCGCTACCCGCGCCCGCGTCAGGTCGTCGGATTGCGTGCGCAGTGACTCCACGCGCAGCGCGACGGTCTGGTGCTCCTCCACGGCGCGCAGGTTGACCGGGCCGAGCGCCGCGACCAGCCCCCGGAGCGCCTGGATGCGTCCCTGGGCCTCATCGCGGCCGCTGGGCAGACGGAGCTCCCGCACGTCATCCCACCCCGTACCGAACTCCTCACTGATCCGGCGGACCGCGGCGGTGAACTCCGCGTCCGCCTGAGCCTGGCGGACCTCGAGCCGGTGGGCCTGCTCCTCGACGTCGTGGAGGGCGTCCTGCACCTCACGCCACCGGCCCTCGAGCCCGAGCAGGCGCTGCTGCAGCGTCCCTCGCTCCTCGTCGAACGCGCTCAGCCGAGCGCGGGTGTCATCTTGCTGCGAGACAAGCTCCTCACGCGAGCGCTGTGCCTGCTCGAGCGAGACGGTCAGGAGGTGACGCTCGCCGTCGAGCACGGCGAGCTCGCCCCGGAGGGTGTCACGGCGGCCACCGATCTCCCGCGATTCCCGGGCGTGCTCCTCGACGCGCGTCTGCAGCGCAGCGAGCATCCCGGCGAGCTCGGCCAGTTGCACCCGAACGTCGGCAAGATCATCGCCGGCGGCGCGGGTGCGTTCCCCGGCGGTCCGCAGCGCCTCTTCGGCGTCCCCGAGCGTCAGCTCGCGATCGGCGATGACGCGGCCGAGCTCCACCTCGTCGGCTTCCAGCCTGAGGGTGTCGGTGCCCAACCGCTCCTGCTCTGCGGCGAGTTGAGCGAGCGTGCCCTCGACCTCTGCCCGCTCCGCGGGCAGTCGGGCGGCGTCGAGGCGCGCCGGCGCGAGCGCAGCCTCAAGTTCCCGCAACGCGACCTCGAGGCGCCGCACCTCGGCGGTCGCCGCGTCTGACTGCTGCACAGCCCCGGCGAGTTCCGCGGCGGTCTGCCAGCGCTCGGCCTCGCTCTCCGCGATTGCGCCGTCCAAACCGGCCCGGCGTTCCCTCAGCGTGGCGATCTGTTCCCGCCGGCCAAGGAGCAGCGATTCGCCGTCCGGCTTGCCGCGGAAAGTGATCACCCCGTCCGGCGAAAGCAGCTCGCCGTCGAGCGTCGCGATGCGGCCGCCGTAGCCGGACGCTCGCAGGCCGACCGCGGCGTCGAGCGTGGCAACGATCACGACGTCGCCGAGGAGGGCCTGCACGACATCCTTCGCGCCGTTCGTGAGCTCGACGAGGTCAACGGCACGGCCCACGATCTCGGCGTCCTGCGGCAGGCTGTCCTCGGCGGGAGGAGTGAGGAGATCGATCGGGATGAACGACGCGCTCCCCTGCCCGTTTCCCCGGAGGTAGCGGAGACCGCCCTTGACGTCGTCCACCGTGCCCGCGACCAGGGAAAACAGCCTGCGCCCAAGCGCAGCCTCGATCGCGGGCCGGTGCGGCGCCGCGACGCGCAGTAGTTCGACCACGGGATAGCGGATGCCGGCAAACTGCTCGGGATGCTCCTGCTTAGCGAGGAGGATCTCCCGGACTCCCTTCTCATAGCCTTCCAGCCGCGCGGACATATCTTCCAGGAACGCCAGAGTCTGCGTGACGACCTGCCGGTCAGCGGCCGCCTGGCGAAGGGACTCCTCGGAAGCGGTAAGGCGATCGTCCAGCGCCCGGCGCCGTGCATCGGCCGCGCTCGCGACGGCCCCAGCCTCCCCACGCCGCGTCGTGAGTTCGGCGAGGGAACGGGCCAGCCGATCGGTCGTGTCTCCCAGCTGCGCTTCCGCGGACGCCAGCGCCCCGTGCTTTGCCCGGAGCGCCCCGATCTGTTCATCGAGGGCGGCGCGCCGTTCGTCGAGCCTGGTGAGCTCGTGCGCCGTGCGAGTGCGCGCGGCCCCAAGGTCGGCGATCTCTGCCCGCGCCGCGGCGAGCCGTTCCTCCGCATCCCGCTGGGATGCGAGGGTGTCCTCCTGGACCTCTTCGGTGACGCGCAACCGCTCGAGCAGCTCGTCGCGGCGGGCCCGAAGCTGCTCGGCCTGCGCCCGCAGGACATCCAGGCTTTCATCGACCTCCGCGAGATCCGCTTCCAGCCGGTGCGCGTCGGCGGCGAGCCGCGCGCGCTGGGCTTCCGCCCCCCGAACCCGCTCGGCCAGCACCTGCGCTTCGGATTCCCTTGCGCTGAGATCCTCGACAAGCTGCAGCAAGGTCCGCTGCGCTTCTTCCCACAGCCGGGCCACCTCGGCCGCACGGCTGCGTCCCTGATCGATCTGAGTCCCGGTCTCCGCCGCCGAGGCGGCAAGGGTATGGAGTTGTTCCTGCACGGCCTCCGTCTGTGCGGCGATACGGCGGAGCTGTCCGACGATCCGGCGCGCGTCGTCAACCTGCAGGGCAAGCTCGAGATCGTGGATCTCCCTGGTGTAGGCCTGGTAGGCCGACGCCGCCTCCGCCTGCTCGCGCAGAGCCTCCATCTGTGTGGTGAGCTCGGCCAGCACGTCTGCGACGCGTAGAAGGTTGGCCCCCGCGTTCGCCAGCCGCCGCTCGGCCTCTCGCCGGCGCCGCTTGTACCGGGCCAGACCCGCGGCTTCTTCCAGGAGCGCGCGCCGCTCGTCCGGGCCCGCATTGAGAATGCTGTCAACCTGTCCCTGGCCGATGAGTGAGTACGATCGCCCGCCCAGTCCGGTGCCGAGGAACAGCATCTGAATGTCGCGGAGGCGGCAGGGCGCCATATTAAGGAGGTACTCACCTTCGCCGCCGCGGTTTGCCCGCCGGGTAACCGTCACTTCGGCGTAGTCGACGGGCAGCGCTCCGGAGTCGTTATTGATCGTGAGTTGAACCGCACCCATCCCCATCGTCCGGCGCGACTCGCTGCCGGCGAAGATGACGTCGTCCATGCGGCCGCTGCGCAGGCTCTTGTACCCCACCTCGCCCAGTGCCCACCGGATCGCGTCGAACACGTTGCTCTTACCGCTCCCGTTCGGCCCGACGATCGCGGTGATCCCGGGCGTAAATTCGAGCTCGGTGCGGTCGGCAAACGTCTTGAAGCCGTGGAGCTCCAGATGCTTCAGATACACGAACGTCCTCCGCCCTTCGTCTTCAATGCCCTATCCCGCACGCCGGCCGCGGCGCGGGCACGAAGAGTGACTCATAGAGCGCGGCGAGCCGCGCGGCGATCACCGGGATCGTGAACGCCGCCGATGCTTCCCGCCCTCGCTCCCCCATCCGCCGCGCCTCGGCGGGATCGTCCAGGAGCGCACGAACCTTCCCGGCCAGCGCTGCGGGATCGACAGGCGTCAGGAACCCCGTCTCTCCATCGCGGACCGCATCGGCGATGCCGCCGGCATCCACGGCGACGATGGGCAGCCCAAGCGCCATCGCTTCAACCAGCACCAACCCCTGCGTCTCCGTCTGCGATGCGTAGAGAAACAGAGCACCGGTCGCCATGCAGTCAAGGGCCCGGGTGTGAGGCAGCAATCCGGTGAAGATGACGTCCCGCGCGATCCCAAGCGACTGTGCCACGGCGTGGAGGTTCTCCTCCTCGGGACCTCCGCCGACGACGAGCAGCACCGCGTCATGCGTGGTGCGGACCGTGGCGAAGGCCGAAAGCACGAGGTCCACGCTCTTCTCCCGAGCCAGCCGGCTTGCCGTGACGACCACGGGGCGTCCCGCCGGGATGTTGAAGGCCGCGCGCGCGGCGGATACGTCTCGATGCGCGGCGGCATCGCTCTCGAGGGCGGCGGTCGGAATGCATTCGATCCGAGTGATGACGCCCTGCGTGCGGAGGCGGGCCGTCACCATGCGCGAGGGGACGATGACGACCTGGCAGCGGTTGGCAAATCTCCGCACGTACGCACGGACCGCAGGCACACTCACCCGGGGACTCACGAACGGGGCATAGTGGACGTACTCGTCATATAGCGTGTGATGGGTGAAGACCAGCGGGAGGCGCCGGCGCCGCGCCAGCCGTGCGCCGGCCGCGCCCATGAGAAACGGCGAGTGGGAGTGCACGACGTCGAACTCGAGATCCTCGAGGCGGCGCCACACCGCCGGGCTGTAGGGTAAGCCGAGAGGAAACTCACGGTCCTGCGGTGGCCGCACGGAGGGAAAGCGGACCACATCGGGGTCCTCGTCCGTATAGCCAGGGTACCGCGGCGCGGCGATGAGCACGCGGTGCCCAAGATCGCGCAGGCCCCGCGCCATCGCGTAGATCGAGTGCGCCACGCCGCTGATACGCGGGAGGTACGATTCGCTGAACATCGCGATGCGCAGTTCCGTCCGGGTCATCGTGGCGGTCATCATCGCCTGGGCGCGGCGTTGTTCCCCGTCTCGCGCAGCGCCAGCACCGCAGAAAGCTTGAACCGGCGTTGTCCCCCGGCGGTACGGAAGCAGGCCAGCTTCCCTGAATCCGTGTACCGGCGGAGCGTAGCCTTGCTCACGTTCAGCAGGGCCGCGGCCTCATGCATCGACAGCTCGGGGTCGAGGAGCCGCTGGATGATCTCTTCGCGGGTCTCGGTCAAGGGAGGACGCCCCGGACGCCGGCTCCTCGCCGCTCCGAGATCTATCGCCAGCCGTTCCTGCAGGCTTGCCCGTCCGCGGATGGCCGGCCCCTTCGATTGCGCGGGCCGTGGGGCGGGAGAAGGCGACCCAGGAATGGGAGAAACCGGCGGAACGGCGCTGGAGTAAGCCGGATTCGGAGGAGCGGTGCCGGAGGTGGATACACGGGCAGACCGCTCAAGATATGAATACCAGTCCCGCAGGTCCTTCATCGTTTCGCCCCAGGTCCGTTCGAAGTGTGACGAAGATGCCCGGTCGCGCGCCAGATTGGGCGAAAACTCACCACCGTTTTCGGTACGGAGCCGATGAATCCTCTCGCCGGCCGCCCCGCCGAGCCGGCGGTGGGGATGAGCACAGACGGAAACGCATGAACCGCCGCCCTGTGGGTAAATCCGCTATGGTCAATCCGAGATCCAGGGTTCCATGCGCTCGTTCATCCAACGGCTGCGTGCAACGTTTCGGACTTCGCCGGGCGGTCCTGATCTCTGGCGGCTGTATGCCGTGCTGCTGATCGCCAACGAACTGGATCTCGTCCTCACCTACGCGGGACTCTCGCGGGGCAGGTTCATCGAGGCCAATCCTTTGATGGAGCCGCTGCTCTACACCTTCTGGCCGCTCGTCATGAAGCAGGTCCCGCTGGCGGGCCTGGCGCTTGGTGTCGCCTCCGTCCTCACGCTGAGACCCGGTCTCCGGGAGCAGACCTCAGCCGCGGTCTCGCTTGCCACCGCCGTCTACACGGCCGTGCTCATCGCGCATCTCCTCAATGTCCTGGTCACCATCCTTCCCCGCTGACCCTGCCGGGGCGATCTGAGAGTGGGTCAGGCGCGCCCCAGCGCCGGCCCCGCTCCCATGGCGCGGAGCCGGAACGCGACCACGAGCAGGAGGAGGCCAAACGCGATCGCGTAGGCGCCGAGCAACCAGATAACAGCCAGGACCCCCGCCCCCGGAAAGACGACCAGCAAGATTCCGAAGACCACGGAGGTCAGGCCGGCGAGCCCCAACGCCCACTCGCCTGTGATCTCCCTGCGAAGCCTGACGGCGGCGGAAATTTCGAAGATCCCGGTGAGAATGGCCCAAAACGCAATGATATACAGCAGCACCAGAGCCGTGATACCCGGGTAGACGAACGCGATGACGCCGGCGGCAATCCCGAAGAGCCCCTCCCAGACGAAGGGCCACCATCGCAGGTGTGCCTCCGCCGCTTTGAAGGCAGAGATCAGCGCGAAGATGCCGTCCGCGAGTGCATAGGCGCCGTACAGGATGACGAGTGCACCCACGGTGACTCCGGGCCAGACGAACGCCAGGAAGCCGAAGAGGATGGCGAACGCACCGCGGAGGGCTACCGCCCACCAGTTGCGCGCCAGCGATCCCGTCATGGTTCCACCTCCCTTTCGCATCCTGACTTTTCCTCACCGCCTTGTTCCCGCACCTGACGCGGGGTTGAACCCGGTCGGGAAGGCGGGAAGTGACGCAGGGACGAGCAGCTCAGCGTCCGCCCTACCAGCGCATCAACTGCGTGACCTGAATGAGATTGCCGCAGGTGTCGTTCAGCCTGGCGATCTTGGAGCCGGTCACGTCCGTTGGCGGCATGGTGAACTCGGCGCCGCGCCCCTTCATACGCTGGTAATCTGCCTGCACGTCGTCGGTGAAGAACATGGCCGCCGGCGCGCCTTGCTGGAACATCGCCTGCTGGTAGGCTCTGGCCGCCGGGTTGTCGTTGGGCGCCAGCTGCAGCTCCGTGCCGTCCGGGTCCTCCGGTGAGACCACCGTGAGCCAGCGAAACGGCCCCTGGCTGACGTCGGCCTTCTTCGCAAAGCCCAGGACTTCGGTATAGAAGCGCAGCGCCTTCTCCTGATCGACGACGTACACGCTGGTCAGTTTGATCTTCATCGGTTCCCTCCTGAGGTCACATTCCCGGGCGCTGCCGCGGCACTCCTATGACGAAACGCAACGGAGGATGTGACCGATGATCCCACCGCCACCCAACGGTGACAGCGCGGGACAAGTCTCGATACGAAGCACAAACGCCCGCGCCAGATGCGGGCGTTGAGTGGTCGGGGAGGCGGGATTTGAACCCGCAACCTCACGGACCCGAACCGTGCGCGCTGGCCAAGTTGCGCTACTCCCCGACGCGAAGCCTATTGTAGCAGAACACGCGGGAGAATCGGTCAGTTCTCGGGGGTCTCCTCGCGGTGCGCCGCCTCGGGCACCTCTGGCTCGCCTTTGCTCTGGGTCTCGGACGCGGCCGCGGGTTCCCCATCAGGGCGTGGTCCGACCGCCTGCTGCAACAGCGCACCCGCGATATCCCCGATCGTCACCCGGCCCTCGTCCTGCTGGGCCTTGAGAACATCCCGCACGCGCTTTCGCTCGCGGTCTCGCTCCATCCGCCGGATCGACAGCGTCATACGCCGCTCGTCGGGACGGATCTCCATGACCAGCGCCTCGACGGCATCCCCGGGCTTGACGACATCCTCCACCTTTCCGACACGCTTCTCGGCGAGCTCGGAGATCGGCACGAACGCATCGAGATCTCCCAACCGGACGAACGCCCCCGAGGCTACCGTCCGGACGACCTTTCCGCGGACCACATCACCGGAGCGGATGTGCTCGGTGACCGACTGCCAGGGATCGTCGAGGATCTGTTTGAGGCCGAGCGAGATCCGGCCCGCCTCACGATCGACGCGCAGGACCTGCACTTTCACATGCTGGTTCCTGCGCAGGACCTCGGACGGATGCTTGATATACGTCCAGGACATCTCCGAGATCGGCAGCAAGCCGTCGGCGCCGCCGAGATCGATGAACGCGCCGAAGTCGGTCAGCCGTTTCACCGCCCCCTCCACGACCTCGCCCTCCTGGAGGGTCGCCAGGAGCTCGGCCTTGCTCTTCTTACGGACTTCGTCCACCGCCTGTTTGTGGGAGAGCACCGCACGGCCCTTGCCCCGATCGACCTCGAGGACTTTCAGCGGAATCGACTGACCCACGAACCACTCGAAGCGGCGCCCCTTGGCCTGCGTGAGGTCGACGTGGGAACCGGGCACGAACCCACGCAGACCGAGGTCCACGACCAGTCCGCCTTTGACCTTGTCCACGACCATGGCGTGGAGGACCTTGCCGCTGTGCAGGGCATCCTGGATGCGCCGCCAGGCCATCTCCACGTCGGCCCGGCGTTTGGAGAGGATGATGTTTCCCTCCTCCCCCTCGGTCCTGAGCACCATCACGTCGATGCGATCGCCGACGCTGACCTCATCGGCCGCGCCCGGCTTGGACATCTCCTTGGTGGGAATGATGCCTTCCGACTTGGCCCCGACGTCGACGAGGACTCCTTCCGTGTCGACGCGGACCACGGTCCCCTTGACGATCTGTCGCTCTGCGAGCTGCGGGACCGCGTTGGAGAGATCGACCTTCTCCTCACGCTCCGGCGCCTCAACGGTCCGCCGTTCCTCTGCCATGATGCGCTCACTCACTCTCCGCGGCGCCTCGAGATCGGTTCGCCCGGGTCATGAGGGATCTTCCCTCACCGCCCAGCGCCGTCCGCACCGCCTCTGGTATCCTCCGCACGCGGCCGAGGAGATCGGTCGCGGCGTGGACGGTGTACCCGTCGGCCAGACGGGTTCCGTCTCCCGTGGTCACTACCTCATACGCGAACGTCAGCGTGGCTTTGCTCACGTCACGCAGCGACGTCCGCACGATCACGACGTCATCATACCTCGCCGGACGGCGGAAGTGACAGTGGGCCTCGATGACGACGAGGCGCACCCCCGCGGCTTCGACGTCCCGATACGGCGTCCCCAGGGCCCGTGTGTACTCCGTGCGGCCTGCTTCGAACCACACGAAGTAATTCGCGTGATGGGCCACGCCCATCGCATCCGTCTCGGCATACCGGACCCTGACCTCGGTGTCCACGACCCGAGGGACCGATGCCGGCTCCCCTGAACGGACCCCCCGCACCTTTCGGCCTTACGCATGATGCCGGGGAAACCCTCTTCTGTCTCTACGGCGAGCGGGGGCGCGGTGGTTCAGAGAGGCCAGAAATCCCGGA
>DATDEG010000102.1:0-2940 GCA_036523465.1 bacterium | reverse complement strand
AGCCGCGCGAAGGGGGCTTCTGGCGCGCAGGGACTGCACGACTGGGACGCGCAGGTGCCGGTCGGTCGCGCTGAGGAGAAACTCCGCGCCTGGAAGACACAAGGGTGCCGAAGACCGCCAGGATACTGTCGCCCCCGAACTTATTCACCAACCCCCCCGTGTTCGACGACGAAGGCGGACATCCGGATGAAGTAGCGGTTGAGCATCTCGATCAGGCTCGAGGCGGGGAGCGCCTCGGAGACGCCTGTGAAGTCGCGGATATCGCTGAAGATGATCGTGCTCGTGACGAGCTGGCCGTCGAGCTTTCCCTCGTGCTCGATGGCCACCCGCGCCAGTTCCGGCGTGACGTACTGTCCGAAGAGATCACGGATGAACGCTTCCCGCCGGAGTCCTTCGACCATCCGGTTGAAACTGCCGGCCAGCCGTCCGAGTTCGTCGTCTGACCGCACCGGTGCGGTGACGCTGAGATCCCCCGTCTGCACGCGGGCCATCGACAACTCCAGCTCGCGGATCGGTCGGATCAGCCTCCGGCCGACGTAGATCGCCATCAGCACGCTGAATCCCAGAGAGGCTCCGGCCACGGCCAGTTCGATCACCGCGATCGGCATTCCGAACAGCGTCTCCATCGGCCCTGCGGTCTCGCGCTCGATGCCCGGCTCTTCTCCCTCTGGGTGGGCGGCACGCAGGCGCGATTCCCGCCAGGAGAGGAAAGCCAGGACGCTGATCGGCACGAGGCTGACGGCGAGGAAGGCCGCCAGGAGCATGAGGACGATCGATCGGCGTCGCGTGGATCGGGCGGTCGTTCCTGGAACTGCGTGACGGCCCTACGAGCTCGGCGGTGCCTGCGGGGGACGCCTGGCCCGGTGCCGCACGCCGGCCAGCGCCTCGACGGACTGGATGAACTCCGTCTTCGCGAAGGTATAGTCGATCCCACCCTGATACTGCCGGGCGTTCTCGCGTTTGAGGGCGGCATACTCCTCGACCTTCGAGGGGTTCGCGCGGAGGTAGTCGCGGAAGCGAAGATGACGGGTCCAGAACGCGCTGCCGATCACCACGGCATGGAGGTGATGCGTGTTCGTGCCGTCCGAGAGCAGTCGCCGGAAGTAACGCCGGTGCGGCAATGAGATCTCCCAGTCGGGATTGTACTCGTAGCCGATCCGCTCGAGCGGCTCGATGATCCGGTCGAGATCGCCGTCGTCCACGCCGAGGAGGATGTCGATGATAGGCTTCGCGGCAAGGCCCGGGACCGCGGTGCTCCCCACGTGCTCGAGGCCCCTCACCATCTCCCCCAGCGCGCCGGCGATGGCGGCGCGATCGCGTTCATAGATCTCGGCCCAGGCCGGGTCGTACTCGGCGACGACGATGTCTCCGGGCCCGCTGCGACCGAACCGCGTCACCTCCACATCGAGCCGGACCTCGAACAGCCGGTGCCAGGGGAAGGTCACCCTCCGCACCGCGGTCGGGTGATGGCGGAACGAAGCCTGCAGGCGCGGAAGGACTTCCGCGCGGAACGAATCCGCGGCCAGGGCCTCCGCTTCTCCTTCGACATGATCCAAGTCGCCGGCGCTCGTCCCGCGGCCGGCAAGCCACGTGGTGAGGCGCGGCCGGACGACGGCCTGATACCCCCAGTCATCGAGGATGCGCGTGAAGAGCACAGGACGGTAGATCCGGTCGCTTCCCGCGACGGTGTTGTTGCGGAGGTGAAAGGCGACGACGGCCTGGGCCAGCGTCGACCCGAGAGTGTTCGAGGCGGTGTTCCAGCCCCCATAGGCGACGAGGCCGGCGAAGCGCGGCTCGGCCAGCAGCGCCTCGACGAGCCCGACATCGGCGCCGTTGGCGAAGCGGACGTCGGCCAAAGCGGTGATCTGCTCGTCGGCGGCCGCAGCGTTCACCTCACGCCGCGGTTCTTCGGTGGGCGGAGCGGCCTCGGCTCTCAGCTCGACCGCCTCTCGCTGCGCGCCGGCGAAGTTGTGCACCCAGAGCAGGATGTCGACCGCCTCGACCACCGCGTGACAGCCGGTACTCTCGATGTGCTCCTCGACGGTCTGCCGCAGCGGCGTGGATTCGTAGCGGGGAATCGCCTCCACAGCCCGGGGATAGGTATAGATGGTCCGGACCGCCGGTGAGAAACCGGTGAGGTCGCGCAGGTACCGCGCCAGGAGGCGGGCGTTCAATTCGTCCGCACCCGTGGTGAGGAGAATATCCCGCGCCTCCTGCACGTCCGGCCGGGCCTGAAGGCGCGCGCGTTCTTCCGCCCCGGCGCTTCCCGGGGCGGTGTCGTCCTGTCCGATGAGGAGGTAGCGGAACACACCCCGGACGGCCGTACCGATGAGCGCATCGTGCACGCGATGCTGACGGTCCCAGTGCCGGCGGAGCGCCTCCGCATCGCGCGTGCGCCAGTATTCGGCGTCCTCGTCAGTTGCGCGCTGCGGGGTGCGCGGGATGACGGTGGAGACGTAGGCCGGCAGACGGCGGGCGATTGCCTCGAGGCCCGTGAGGCGGGGCGCCACCTCTTCAAACGACGCCGTGCTCTTCCGCGAGGCCACGAGGCCTCCAAAGCACACCATCTCCGCGGATGCGATCAGAGCGTGCGCCCCACCCGTCGCCGTTTCCGCCTCCAGCCAGGCCCAGATCGCCTCTACATCTCCCGGCGTCCGGCGATCCCCGAGCGCTCTCTGGTCCGGCGTCTGCACGTCGATCCCCGCCGCGCGCCCCAGTTCGACGACGAACTCCAGGCATACGGGCCGGTCGTCGAGCGGAACGAAGAGGAGCCGTGGATGCAGCATCAGTCGGTCCCGGGCATCGTCAGCATCGCGCGGCGCGCAGCCGGACCGGCGTCGATGCTCACCGGATCGCCCCGGCCGTGATCCCGCGCATGAAGTACCGCTGCGTGAAGAGGAAGGCGATGACGATGGGCAGCGTGGCGATGACGGTGCCCGC
>DATDEG010000101.1:0-7722 GCA_036523465.1 bacterium | reverse complement strand
GTCCTCTACTACGATGGGCCGCTCGATGATGTCATCCACTCGCACCGCGAGTACGTGATGCGCGAGACGCTGGCGACCGACCTCCGGCGCGGGGCGCCTCCGGACGGGCCCGTTCGGGACGTCCGGCTCGACGGGGGAAATATCCGCCTGGGCATCGCCAGGGTGGGAACCTGACCCTAGACCAACGACGCGAGGGGGGACGCACGCGCGGCGTCCCCCTCACACACCCCCTCCGCGGACGTGACTGCGGCAGGAAAGCCGTGGGCAGAACAGAATGGTGACCGGCGCACTTGTGCGCCCGACGTCCCTCATCGGAGCGAGTTCGTGGCAGAGAAGGTCATCGGTGTTTTGGGCGGTCTGGGCCCCTGGGCAACACTCGATTTCTTTGAGAAGCTCCTCCGGCTGACCCCCGCGCGGCGCGATCAAGACCACTTCCGCGTGATCATCGACAGCAATGCCAAGATCCCCGACCGGTCCCCGGCGATCCTCGGGTCGGGAGAGGATCCGACGCCGGCGCTGATCGCCACCGCGCGCGGTCTGGAGCGGGCGGGGGCCGAGTTCCTGGTCATTCCCTGCAACACGGCGCATGCATTCTACGACGCGGTCGCAGCGTCCGTGCGGATCCCCGTCCTGCACATCATGGAAGAGGTGGCCACGCACCTGCGCCGGGAGTGGCCCGACATCAGGCGTGCCGGGGTGCTGGCCACGCGGGCCACGATCGCCGCCGGATTGTATCACCGGGCGTTCGCCGCCGTGGGCGTCGATGTCCTCACCCCGGACGAGCAGGGACAGGAGGCCGTCACGCAGGCCATCGACGGTGTCAAGGCGGGACTCCCACTGGGAGAGGCGACTGCCGCGGTGGCCGGCGTGGCCCGCGGCGTGGTCGCGCTGGGCGCGGGAGCGCTCGTTCTGGGATGCACGGAGCTGCCATTCGTGCTCGGGGCCGGAGACGTTGACGTCCCGCTGCTGGACAGCAATCTCATCCTGGCGCGCGCCGCGGTGCGCGCAGCGAAGGCCGCGGCCGAGCCGGTGGCGCACCGCTGATGAGCGAGAGAACCCAGCGGTCGTGCACTGATCCGGAGGGAACCTGCGGCCCTCTCCGGGCCACCCCCGCGACCTGGGCTTGCCAGGACAGGGGGGTTCCAGTACACTAACCGTCAGCGTAAACGGCCGCACGACCCCGCACGGCGCGCTAGGATCAATCTGGAGGAGAGGCATGGCACCGAAGACCACAAAGAACGCCAGGGCCAAGGCCGGGCTCCGGCGCACGACCCGCCTCGGCCCAACGCCGGGGCGTAAGCCGGCCATCAAGGCGAAGAGCTCCACGAACTCCGACCGCGCGTCCGGTCGCGTGAAGCCGCCGCGCTCGCTCACCCGCAAGGAGTTGGGGGAATTCCGCCGGCTGCTTGAGGTCGAGAAGCGCCGCCTGATGGAAGAGCTCGAGGCGATGGAGGAGCACACCCCCGAGGTCGAGGACCAGGTGGGGATGGACATCGGCGGCGGATACGACGAGGATCTCGCCGACGTGGCCAGCAGCACGTTCGAGCGCGAAAAGGGACTGGCGCTGGAGAGCAGCGTCCAGCAGATGCTCGCGCAGGTCGAAGAGGCTCTGGTGCGGATCGAAGAAGGCACCTACGGGATCTGCCAGCGCTGTGGGAACCCGATCGACGTCGCGCGGCTGCGGGTCCTGCCGTTCGCGACGCTGGACATCCGCTGCAAGGAACTGGAAGAGAAGGCCAACGGCGTCTCGCGATAGGACTGCTGGCCGCGATCGTCATCGCGGATCAGCTCGTCAAGCTTCTTGTGGAGCGCCGGCTCCCCGTCGGCGAGCGCATTCCCATCCTCCCCTGGCTGTCCCTCACCCACGTGCATAACACGGGGATCGCGTTCAGCCTGCTCGGCAGCGTGTCCTGGATCCTCCCCGCAGGCATCGCCTTGACCCTGGTTTTCCTGGTCTTCTACAATAAGGCGCGGTGGACGCGGGGGACGCGCGCGCATATCGCCCTGCTTGCGCTCGCCGGTGGGGCGATCGGGAATCTCATCGACCGCCTCCGCGTCGGCGCTGTCATCGACTACATTGATCTATCCGTCTGGCCGGTATTCAATCTGGCCGACGTGGCCGTAACGGTCGGAGCGGGGCTCCTGCTGCTCAGCCTGCTGCGGCCTGACGGTACGCGCGCAGGGGAGGATTCATGAAGCCTGTTCTCGTCACGCTCGGACGGTTTCCCATCTCGTCGTTCGGCCTCTTCCTGATACTGGCGTTCGCCGTCGGCATCGCCGTGGCGAGGCGCCGCGGGCGGACGGTCGGCATCGATCCGCCGCAGATGCTCGATATCACGCTGTACATGATCCTCGGCGGGATCGCGGCGGGCCGCATCGGACACGTACTCGCCGGTATCCGTGCGTTCGCCGCGCAGCCGATCACCATCCTCACGATCTGGAAGGACTCCGGGCTGACATTCTACGGCGCGCTGGCTGGGGGCATCCTCGTCGCCTGGTATGTGGCCCGGACGCGCGGAATCGGGCTGGCACGGCTCCTCGATGTCTTCGCCCCCGCGCTGGCGATCGGGTACGCAACTGCGATGATCGGGGCGCTGCTCCACGGCATGTACATCGGCAAGCCCAGCGGGGTTCCCTGGGCGGTCACGATGTTCCTCGAACGGCGGCATCCCACGCAGATCTACCTTCTCCTGGCCTCTCTGGGCACGTATGCCGTCCTGGGGGCCCAGGAGAGGACCGCGCCGGGGCCGGGCGCCCTGTTCTTCCTGTGGTTGCTCCTCTCCGCGGTGGCGCGCTTCGGAGTAGAATTCTTGGTTGAGTCGCCGGCCGTCGTCGGGCCCTTTACGCTCGCCCAACTCGTCAACGCGGGGGCTGCCGTGATCGCGCTGGTGGGACTCGCGGTGACGGGGAGGCGGGCCGCGGCGGAGACACCATCATCGGAAGTCCCAACCTTGGGATAGGGATAAGGGATAGGGGATAAGACGACGAAACAGCACACATTCTTCGTTGATGCAGCGTCGGAAGGCGTCCGCGTGGACGCCTTCGCTACTTCACGGCTTCCCGATCTGTCGCGTTCGCGGATCCAGCACCTCATCGCCAGCGGTGAGCTGACGCTCGACGGCGGGCGGATCAAGCCCGCGGTCCGCGTGCGTCGCGGGCAGCGCGTGGACGTCCGCGTCGTGCCTCCCGACCCCTCGACACTCCGACCCGAAGCGATGGCGCTGGACATCGTCTACGAGGATGCCGACCTGCTCGTCATCAACAAGCCTCCTGGCCTCACCGTGCACCCCGGCAGCGGGCGGCCCGGGGGAACGCTGGCGAATGCGCTTCTGGCGCGCCTTCCTGAGCTGGCCGCGCTGGGGGAAGGACTCCGGCCCGGGATCGTCCACCGGCTGGACAAAGACACCTCCGGCCTGCTCGTCGTCGCGCGCTCAGCGCGCGCCCTGATGTCTCTGCGCAGCCAGCTCGCCTCGCGGTCCCTCTCGCGCACGTATCTCGCGCTCGTGCACGGCCGGTTCGCTGGGCGGGAGGGGACGATCGACGCCGCGATCGGCAGGCATCCGCGGCACAGAACCAAGATGGCGGTCGTGCCCTCCGGCCGTCCGGCGGTGACGCGGTACCGCGTCGTCGAATCGTTCCAGCGGTACAGCCTCCTCGAGGTGGCGCTCGTCACCGGCCGGACCCATCAGATCCGCGTGCACGTCGCGCACCTCGGGCATCCGGTGGCGGGCGACCGGGTCTACGGCCGCGGCAGAGATGATCTGAGCATCGAACGCCAAGCCCTGCACGCCTGGCGCCTCCGCCTTCAACACCCCGCGTCCGGCGAGGGGATGGCCTTCGAAGCGCCGCCCCCGCCGGACTTCACCTCGGCGGTCGCGCAGGCGCGCGCGCAGGGGTCCCGAGTGGACCGCCGAAGCACGCCGAGCAGATGAGCGAGCCATCGAGGCACGAGAAGGCCAAGGTCATGGACGGGGATGCGATCCGCCGCGCGGTCGTCCGCATGGCGCACGAGGTGCTGGAACGAAATAAGAGCGCTGCCGGATTGGCCGTCGTCGGCGTCCACACGCGCGGGGCTGCGCTGGCCCGGCGTCTCGCCGCGGCGATCGAGACGATCGAGGGGATGCCGGTTTCCGTAGCTGTCCTCGACACGCGGCCGTTTCGCGATGACCGGCCGGACCGCGATCGCCCGGAACCGCCGCCGCTGCCCTTCGACGTCGAAGAGCGGACGATCATCTTGGTCGATGATGTCCTCTATACGGGGCGCACCGTCCGTGCCGCGCTCGACGGCCTCATCTTGCGGGGACGGCCTCGGAGCATCCAGCTGGCTGTGCTCATCGACCGCGGGCACCGCGAGCTGCCGGTACGGCCCGACTACGTGGGTAAGAACCTCCCGACGTCGTCGCGTGAGCATGTCAGGGTCCGGCTCGTCGAGCACGACGGTGTCGATGAGGTGATCATCGAGGATCTGTCGCCAGGCACGTAGGCGCACCGCGCAGCGGTGCGTGGCAACTGGACCTCAGGATTCGGGAATGCGCGGGACGACGTGCACGGTCCGCTCCCGTTCGTAGATCACGAACCCCGGTTTGCTCCCCCTCGGCCTGCGGACGTGCCTGCGGGCGGTGTGGTCAACGGCGACGTGGCCGGATTCGCGCGCGGCGCTGAAATACGCCGCGGTGGATGCGGCGGCAGCGATCTCGTCCTCGCTCGGATCGCGCCCGCCCGTCCGCAGCACGACGTGCGCCCCCGGGACGCCGCGGGCATGGAACCATAGATCGTCCGGGCCCGCGACTTTGAACGTGACGCGGTCGTTATCCTGGTTGCTTCGCCCCACCAGCACCTGGGCACCGGAGTGCAGCGTGAAGGTGCGCGGTTTGGGCGATACCGCCGGCCGCGCTTTCCGGCCCGGAACGTAGCCCTCGTCGGCAAGCTCTCCGCGGAGCGCGGCCACGTCCTCGACATGCGAGGCCGTCTCGGCCAGCACCAACGCTGATTCCAGATACCGCCGGTCGTCTTCGACCGCGGCCAGGCGCGCCTCCAGCTCGGGTCGTGCGTCTCGCATCCGCGCGTACCGGTCGAAGAGCTTCCGGGCGTTCTCCACGGGGGTGAGCGCGGGATCAAGCGTGACCGCAACCGGCGTGCCGTCGAATCCCGGAAGCATCGCCTGCGCGCTCCCGGGTGGGATCTGGGACGCGTACGCCAGGAGCAGCTCTCCCTGCGCCCGCAGCGCCGCCCCGCGTTCCGACTCTTCCAACGCCTGCTTGAGCTCAGTTGCGGCGTGTTCGGTCTTGCGCAGCGCCGCGTGGAGCGCAGAGCCCACAGCCCGCCTCTGCTCGTCGAGACCCAATGTCGCGGCGAGCTGTCGTGTGACCGCGGTCACCGCCTCGCTCATCGTCGCGACCGACACACGGGCCAGCGACTGGAGGTGCTGGAACGGGAAGGGGGCGAATCCGGCGGGGAGGCTGTCCACCGTGTAGAGCACTGGGTTGAAGTCCTCCGCGGCGACGGTGGCGACGAGGTCTTCGATGACCCGGCGCAACGCCGCCGCACCGCCTGCCCGCGCCGCGGGGACGTCGGGGTCGAGTCCGGCGCGGACCGACAGCTCGCGGGCCATGACGGGACCGATGCCGAGCACTCCCGCCGTCAGCGCCTGAGCCAGCGGCGCGGCGGTTGCACTCAGCAATGCCTCGAGGCGCTGGGTGCCTATCTCGCCCGGGTATGGCCGGTCCCGCGGCGGCGGCGCCAAGATCCGTCCGGGCAGGACCTCACGGATCGATGATCTTGTCCGGTCGATCAGCTTCAGGGCCCCGGCGATCACGCCGTCCGCAACGAGGATGAGATTGCTGTGCCGTCCCATGACTTCCGCGACGAGATCGTGCGGCCCCCGATCGCTCTCGAAGCGGAGCGTCACGGACCGTTCAAAGGGGCGATGCTCGAGCGCCGCGAGCCGCGCGCCTTCCAGGCGGGCATGCACCATCTGCGCGAACGGCCCAGCTTCTCCCCGGACCACCGGCGGGCTGAGGTGGATCCGCGCCCACCGCGGGTGGGCGGACAGGAGGATCGTTGTCGGAGTGCGCGGCCCGCGGAGCTCGATGGCGACGTCCGTCGGCTCGCTCTGGAAGACGCGGCGGATGCGCGAGCCGACGAGCGGCCGGAGATCGGAGACGACCGCGGCCATCACGACGCTGTCGAACGACGTCGGCGCGCGCATCCTGCCTAACGATACAACAGGACTCCATTCCGAGGGGGGTGAAGTTAGCGCACGGCCATGATCCGCAGCATGACCGGCTACGGCCGGTCCGAAGTGCAGACTCCCGGGGGCCGGTTCACGGTGGAGATGCGGTCGGTGAACCACCGCTTCGGCGAGGTGCTCGTGCGTCTCCCCCGCGACCTCGCGCCATTGGAGGATCGCGTACGCGGCGTGGTGCAGGGCCGTGTGTTGAGGGGCCGCGTCGAGGTCACTATAATGAGGGAAGATCGGGCCTCGCGGGGGAAGACCGTGCGGCCCGATCTCGATCTTGCGTCGGCATATGCCCAGGCGATGCGCGAGCTGGCCGCGGCGCTGGGCCTCCCGGAGGGTCCGACGCTTGCCCAGGTCGTTGCCTTTCCCGACGTGGTCCGGGTGGAAGAGACCAAGGAAGATCTCGAGGCGCTGTGGCCGGCGCTCGCGCCCGCGGTCGATGCCGCGGCGGGCGAACTGGTCGAGATGCGGGAGTCCGAAGGACGCCGGCTGGCCGAGGATCTCGAGGCGCGGCTCCTCCGTCTCGACGCCCTCGCCGCGGATGTGGCCGGCCGGTCGCGCGCGTCGGTGGGCGACTATGCCTCCCGGCTGCGGGAGCGGATCGCCGGGCTGCTCGGCGAGGTGCCTCTCGACGAGGGGCGGCTCGCCGCGGAGGTCGCCATCTTCGCCGAGCGGAGCGACGTGAGCGAGGAAGTGACGCGGCTGCGCAGCCACGTCGCGCAATTCCGGTCAGATCTGCTCGGCGCGGATGGGGCGGTCGGTCGCCGGCTGGAGTTCGTGCTGCAGGAGATGGGCCGCGAAGTGAACACGACCGGGGCGAAGGCCAACGACCTGGAGATCACCCGCGCGGTCATCGCCATGAAGGGCGAGCTCGAGAGTATGCGGGAGCAGATCCAAAATGTCGAGTGATACTGCCGTGGACGTCGGTGGCCATGCGGGATAGCCCCGATCCGCGCCTCATCAACATCGGGTTCGGGAACATCATCGCCGCCAGCCGCATCATCGCCATCGTCGCGCCCGATTCGGCGCCCATCAAACGTATCATCCAGGAGGCCCGCGACCGGGGGACACTCATCGACGCCACGTACGGCCGCCGGACCCGCGCCGTCGTGATCACCGACAGCGGGCACGTCGTCCTCTCCGCCGTTCAGCCCGAGACCGTGGCCCACCGGTTCACGGCACGCGAGGGCGAGGAAACCGCGGAGTGATCGTCGCGATCGCCGGACCGATCGGCGTCGGCAAGAGCACCGTCGCGGAGAGCCTCGCCCGCGAGCTGGGCTACCGCGTCATCTCCGGTGGTGAAGTGTTCCGGGACCTGGCGAGAGAGCATGGGATCTCCGTCACCGAAGTCAACCGGCTCGCCGAGCACGACCCTGCGCTGGACCGCGAGCTCGACCGGCGGCAGGCGGAGCTGGCCCGCGCCGGGAACTGCGTGGTGGAGAGCCGGCTTGCCGGATGGATGGTGGATGCGGATCTGAAAGTCT
>DATDEG010000100.1:0-8033 GCA_036523465.1 bacterium | reverse complement strand
CCGGCCATTCGAAGTGGGGAGGGCATGGTCACCTTGCGATCCGGGCGGCGTACAGTGCCGCCTGCGTACGGCTCACAAGGCACACCAGCGGCTTATAGGCTCTCAATCCACCGGAGCGCGGCGAGTGCGCAACTCGGTCCGGACCGAGTTGCCTCAACCCGGGTGGGCCATTGACAACTGCATCCGATAGGCATCCCCTAAGTCTCGTGCTGCTGCAAGTGGCCAAGGACCGCACGTGACTCAGAAATAGACTTCTGCGAGCGTATCGCCTTTCGGACAAGTTCATTTTGTCTGCGCACGCGGCAATGCCGATTCGGGGCGACGCCATTAACCCAAGTGGGGCATAGATGCGTCGCCTGATTTCTGCGAACCTCAAGGGGCCATGAACCACGACGCGCTTCGGCGTGCTGAGAGTCTCTCCGATAGGGACCTTCTTGTACAACTGAAGGTCCTCGTCCACCAAGAACGTGAAGTCACCGTCGCCCTCATCGCCCATCTGGCCGTCCTCGACGAACGAGGCCTGCACTTTGCCGAAGGGTATTCCTCCCTCTTCAGCTACTGCACGCAGGCCCTTCATCTCTCAGAGCACGCCGCGTTTGGACGGATCGCGGCGGCCAGAGCTGCGCGACGGTTCCCGATTCTCCTGGAGATGGTGGCGGGCGGCGCGCTGACACTCACGACGCTTGGCCTTCTCGCGCCGCATCTCACTCCGGCCAACCAAGACGCCCTCCTCGCCGCGGCACGCCATAAGAGCAAACGCCAAGTAGAACAAATTCTTGCGGACCTCCATCCTCTGCCGGGTGTCCCTTCAACAATTCGGCGGCTGCCTTTGCCCGTGGATTCAGCGTCGCCGCCAACATCACCGGTGTCGCCCCCACCGACATCCACTCTAGACTCGATCCATTCGGTGCAGAGTGTCGAGCCGAGTGTCGCCTCCGATCCTAGCGCCAGCGCGGGTGAGTCCCGCCCCCCGGACTCCCTACACGCTCCGCCGCGTGCGGCGGCCGTCACGCCGCTCGGATTGAAACGCTACCGCGTGCAGTTCACGGCGACCGCGGAGTTCTGCGACAAGCTCTGCCTCGCCCAGGACCTCCTTCGTCATCAGATTCCGGATGGTGATCTCACGGAGATCTTGGACCGAGCTTTGACAGTCCTCCTCGAGTCTCTGGCAAAGGAGCGGTTCGCGACAACCGACCGGCCGCGTAGGCGCGGGGCGGATCAAGGTGGGGGATCTACGACCGTCACCCGCCACATCCCCGCGGAGGTGAAACGCGCCGTCTGGTTACGTGATGGCGGCCGATGCGCTTTCGTCGGCCATAGCGGCCGCCGCTGCAGCACGCGGGGATTCCTCGAGTTCCATCACATCGTGCCTTATGCCGAAGGCGGAGAGGCTACGGTTAAGAACATCGAGCTGCGATGCCGCGCGCACAACCAGTATGAGGCGGCGCTGCACTTTGGGGAGGACTCAGACCCTACGGCCGTCCCATTTCCTGGCCCCGTTCCGCGCACACCGTTGGTGTCGCGGCTGACTCCCGCCGCACGGGCCGGACCGGGGTGAGCAGTGGCCGGAGCTGGGTCCGGACCGAGTTCCGATGGTCGGGCGGCGGTGTCCTCAGTCATCTGGCGAAGTAACGGCGATAACGGACCGGAGTGTTGGCGCAGAGAGGTGGATCTAACCGAGAAGATCGAGCTCGGCAAGGCGCAGGCGTAACGCCTGCTGCGAAACCCGGAACTCACGTGCCAGATCGGCGACCACCGAGCGAACGGCCTGAGCGCGCTCTCCGGCGCCCAGCGCGCGGAGGATCACAGTCTGTTCGCGCTCAAATGCCCTGCGCACGGCCGCCGCCGGCATGAGAAGTTCGGCGGCGAAGGACTTGGCATCGCGCTCATGCCGGATCCGCTCCGGTTCGGAGACTATCGCTGTGCGGCCCGGGGCGTCACTCGCGACGAGTGCGGTGTGCCCCAGCACGGCATGGGCAAGCTCTTCAGCCACTGCCCACCGCCGCTCGACGTCGCTCCGGAACGGATACTCGCGGTTCAGCACCAGCACGCGGTGGTCGATCTCGCCCTCGATGCCGCCGCGCTGCTGTCGAGGGAGGTTCCGCCACCGAACGGGATAGCCCAGACGTTCTGCCAGATCTTCGACGTCCACCGGCGTCTCAGCTCCAAACGCCTCGAGCACCTCGCGGGCCTGCACCGCCGCGCCTTCGCGATGGTACGGCCGGCGGTGGGCTCGAGCCGTCTCGCCGGTCAACCCGTGTGACGCCAGTGCCGCCTCTTCCTCGGGCGTGAACGGCCGCCCGCCGCTCTCCAGTTGGAAGAGACCGCATTCCGGGCACGCCCAGGCGATGGGAGGCTCACACTCGCTGGCGAAGCGGGGCGACAGCTCACTCTCACACACCGGGCAGGCGCGCACGACACCCTCCCAAGAGCGGACCGTACAGTGCTGGGACAGTACCTACCACTACTTGTTCGCCCCGGGCCGGTCCTGCCGAACACATGCGGGCTGAGGGTGCCAGCTGAGATGGTGCTCCGGCGTGGTTCCGTGTCGGCGGTTCGCCGGTCGCAGCGCGGTGGTCCGCGTCCTCATACGACCGGTGGACGCAGCAGGCGGAGGCGGGCGTCACGCGCCGCGTTTCGAACATCAGGGAACGGCAGTCCTTCGAGCTGCATCAGGACCTCCGCCGCCTGCAGGATGATCCGCTGTAGATCGCCCTCCTCAGACTGGCTCTCGCGGGTGAGATGCAGCCAGTCGGCGCCGCGCATCCACGCGATGACGGCGTCGGCGCGGCGATCGGCCGGCGAAGGCAGCCGGCGGCGGCTGTGGGGATCCCACTCGGGCTCGAACTGCTGCGTCACGTCATCGGGCGCCACGGTCTGGCGCCGTTCGAGGTCGGTGAGTTCTCGCGCCAAGCGCGCGAGCGTCTGGAGGCCCGCTTCGCCGCCCCGGCGCGGGGCGCGTTCAGTACCCAGCGCGCCGCCCGCCGCGGCCCAGGCCGCGGTGGACGCTCCGATGAGGCTGCGGCGCACGGCTTCAGCGAGCATCAGGATCCGGGGATGGCGCAGTTCAGCCGCCCACAGCCCGTCGGCGGTGAGCCGGTACTCCTCGTCCACGTAGCCGAGTTGCCGCAACACCGCCGCGCGGCGCCCGAACTCGTCGGCCAGCGACCCGTCCACGGCATGGAGGGCCTGCCGCAGCGACGACCGGCGATATTCACGAGCGCGGAGGCTCTCGATCGTTGCCAGGCAGCGCGCCTCGACGGGACAGGTGGCACAGGGCCATCCCGGGATCTCCGCCTGCAACTCCGCGGCTTCGTCGGGGGAGGCATGCTCTCGGCGGCGCTGCAGCCGGGCGAGGCGGTCGAGCATGCGCTCGTACCGGCCGCGCGTCAGCAGCCGGTCATCACAGGGACGCCCGGCAAGGTCGTCGCGAGGGATACTGGCCACGGCCTGGCGGAGCCGCTCCACCTCGGCGCGACGCTCGTAAGCGGCGAACGAGCGCGAGAGTTCCCGCTGCGCGTCCTGCAGTGTCCACCGTCTGAGCAGGTTGAGCACCTGGACGTACCCTGGAGCAAACGCTGAGGTCACGGGTTCCGCCTCGGCGTCGATGAGGGCCAACCCCTCCCGTGCTTCTTCGCGGGTCGTGGCCGGAAGTACGACGACGCCGACCGTGTCCTTCCCGCGCCGGCCGGCGCGGCCGCTCATCTGATGGAACTCGGTGGACGTCAGCACCATGGGGCCTTCAGGGCTGTTCCGCACCAATGTGGATAGCGCGACCGTTCTGGCCGGCACGTCGAGCCCGCTGGCAAGGGTGGTGGTGGCGCAGACCGCACGGATGAGCCCCCGGCCCAAAAGATCCTCGACGGCTAGGCGCCATGCCGTCGTGTGGCCGGCATGATGGGGGGCGATCCCTGACTCGATCACCGCGGCCCGGAACGCGTGCTGCCGGAGAACGGGATAATCCCTCTCCCATCGGGCCATGGCCGCCGCGCGAAGCTCAGGACCGAACGCCCTCATGCCGGCGAGGTCCCGCGCGGCTTCGTCGCACTGCCGGCGGGACGGGAAGAAGAGGATCACGGGCAACAGGCTGTAGTGCTCGAGATCGCGGAGCAGCGCGCCCAACCACCCTGATGATCGTCCTCCCGGCGGCAGATGTCCGAGCCCGTCCGGCGGGATCAGCCGTCCGCGGCTGTCGGTCAGGATGTAGCGCAAGGGCACGGGCCGGATCTGCTCGACGATCACCTCGGGCCTCGCCCCGCGCACCTCACTCAGCCACGATGCCACCATGTCGGCGTTGGGGAATGTCGCCGAGAGCAGCAGCAGCCGGCTCCGCCGCGGCGCGAGCATGAGGATTTCCTCCCAGGCCGTCCCGCGCTCGACGTCGGAAAGGTAGTGCGCCTCATCGAGGACGATGAGGGACGGCGCCTGGCCGTCGCCGTAGAGCGAGTTCCGGAGGATCTCGGTCGTGGCCACGACGATTGGCGCCTGAGGGTTGATCTTTCGCTCGCCTGTCAGCAGGCCTACCGCCTCCACACCGTAGAGGCCTCCGAACCTGTGGAACTTCTGGTTGGAAAGGGCCTTGAGCGGCGTCGTGTACCAGGCCGACCCACCGGCGGCGAGCACCTCGCTCATCGCCTGCTCGGCGATCCAGGTCTTTCCGCTGCCGGTTGGGGCACAGACGAGCACGTCTCCGGCCCTCGCGGCGGCGAGAGCCGCGTCCTGGAACGGAGCAGGCACAAAGGGTGCGGGCGGGGGACTGCCGACGTCTTCGAGGATAGCGCGAAGCTTGCCGGAGGTGGGACGTCGAATGGTCTGTCGCGGAAGCGCTTTCGCTCGCGCCATGTGCGTCCATGATAGCCTAAGGAATGCGGAGAATGCCAGCAATCCTGACCTCGTGTCAAGAAGTTAATTGTCATTTAATGCTTGTGAAAATAGGTGTCGCGCCGGCGGGTATCAATGCTCCACTAGTCTCCCGCTGCTCTGGATGATATAGTGGAGTGTAATGACGCAGGCCCGCCGATTCCCGCGGCGGGATCCACTTCTTCTCTTCCGTCTTCAGACTGATTTTGCCGCGGGCCTCGCACCAGCACAGATAGCGGAAAAGCACGCCCTGTCATTGTACGTCGTGACGCAGGCCCTGCGACGCGACGGCAACGGCCGGCTGCCCGACCCATACGTGCTGAGCCGCCGTGAGCGCGAGCAGGGCGACGCGACGATCGTGTACTGGATCGGGTTCATTGCCGCCTGCGGCTCGGTGTTCGATGGCCCAAATCCGACCCTCGTCCTCGACATCGATACCGACGACCTCCCCCATGTCCACACCCTCGTGGAAGATCTCTGTGACGGGCGCCCCGGCCTCGAGTCGTGCCAGAGCAGTACCCGGGGACTGCAGGTCTACATCCGTGATCGCAACCTGGGACGTGTGATGGTCCGCTGGGGAATCCCGGGAGCCGACCGCGCGACCGAAGCCGTGCCGGTCGATTTCATCCCCCGTCCGTTGGTGCCCCACTTCATACGTGGGTATATCGAAGGTGGACGGGAGTCGCCGCCCTTCGGCGGAGGGCGTGTCCCGGGATCGCCCAAGACCGTCCGGCGGGTCATCTTGGTCGGTCCGCAGGAGTTCCTCACAGGGCTGCGGGCCTCGCTTCCCCCCGATCTGCGGCGGAGCGGCAACATCACAGCGCGCGGAACCGGACCCGCGAAGTTGACGTTCGAGGGCGACAGCGCAAGTGAATTGCTTCGATTTGCCTACCGTGATCCGACGAGATCCCTACCTCGAGCGGCGGCCCTCCGGCGGGGAGCTCCGGCACGCGTCTAGACGCACGGCTGCCGCAGCGATGAGGAGGCCCAATGCCCAGTAAGCGGTTGTACGTCGGGAATCTCGCCTACGACGTGCGCGAAGAGCAACTGCGGGAGCTCTTTGCCCCATACGGCCCGGTGACGGCCGTGCAGATCATCGGGACCAGGGGGTTCGCGTTCGTCGAGATCCCCGGGGAACGGTTACAGGACGCCCTCACGCTCAACGGAAGTGTCCAGTTCGGCCGGCCGATCGTCGTCAACGAAGCGCGCCCGCGCGGCGAGCGAGGCGACTTCCGCGGTGGCTCTGACCGAGGCCCGGCGGGCGGATACCGGGGTGGCGACCGTGGCGGTGCGCCGGGATACCAGGGCGCCCGTCCAGGATACCAGGGCGCCCGTCCAGGATACCAGGGCGCTCGTCCAGGAGGCGGCGGGCGTCCGGGGGGCGGACGTCCCGGAGGCGGTGGCGTTGGGCGGCCGGGAAGCGGCAGGCCCGCAACGGGCAAGCCCGGCCAGAGCCGCGGTGGGACCCGCGCCAACCGTGACCGCGCAGAGCGCCGGGAGCGTGCGGAACGCTACGACCGGCGCGGCTATTAGGTCGGGTAGACAACAGACGTTCTTATTGCTACAATCATGATGTCGTCATAGATGCGTTCTGCGAGGGGCGCCGACTGCGGCGCCCTTCGTGTGTGTATCGCGGGCCTTCTTTGGGGTGAGTCGGCAACAGCGAGACACGCGCAGATGCCGGCACAACTCACCGCGGTGAAAACCGCACCGGTCGAAGATCGACCGGACTCAAAGGAGGCAGTTTGCATTATGCAGGTAATTGAAACCTTACCCGCCGAGACTTTCGGCGGGCTCTCTCTCCGCCCGGAGACCTACCGGGCCATTCAGTCGCAGGGTTGGCAGTCGCCCACTCCCATTCAGCAACAGGTCATCCCCAAGATGCTGGACGGTCGTGACCTCGTCGGTCAGGCTCAGACTGGGTCAGGCAAGACGGGCGCGTACGCAATCCCGATCATCGAGCGGATCGATCCGGCACAGCGCAGCATCCAGGCCCTCGTGCTGGTCCCAACCCGCGAACTGGCCCTGCAGGTCGCTGAGGACATCAAGGTCTTCAGCCGGTCGCGGGGCATCGGCGTCGTGACCCTCTATGGCGGCCAGTCCATCAACCAGCAGTTCGCCGACCTGCGGCGCCGGCCACACATCGCGGTCGCGACGCCCGGGCGGCTGCTCGACCACATGGACCGCGGCACCGTCCGGCTGGACGGCGTGCGCGTCCTGATCCTGGACGAGGCGGATCGGATGCTGGACATGGGCTTCCTGCCCGACGTCACGCGCATCCTCGCCGCGACTCCACGCTCGCGCCAGACGGCGCTCTTTTCGGCGACGATGCCCTCGGCGGTGCGGAGCATCGCCGAGCAGCAGATGCGAGCCCCGATCTGGGTGCGGATCGCCGCGCCGGCCCCCACGGTGGACACGGTGGAGCAGTTCTATCTTGAGGTCGCAGAGGAAGACAAGGTCAGGGCGCTTCGGCGCCTCCTCGAAGACGAAGGCATCGAGAGCGCGCTGGTCTTCCGCCGGACACAGCACCGGGCCGACCGGCTGGCGACGGCCATCGGCAGGCACCACCGCGTCGGGGTGCTGCACGGCGGGATGCGGCAGGGTGCGCGCCTGGCCGCGCTCCGCGCATTCGCCGAGAAGCGCACACCGGTGCTCGTGGCGACGAACGTCGCTTCACGGGGACTCGATCTGCCGGAGATCTCCCACGTCATCAACTTCGACGTTCCCGAGGATGTGGAAACTTACGTCCATCGCGTCGGCCGTACGGCCCGCGCCGGGCGCTCGGGGACCGCGATCACATTCGTCGGGCAGCACGACCTGGAGATGTTCGATGCGCTGCGGCGGACGCTGGGCGCGGCCTTCAAGCGCCACCCGCTCAACCTGTATGCGCGGAACCCTGAGACTCCATCGCGCTGATCCGATCGCGCCGGTCCGGAGCGTCGCTCTCCTCGACACCATCCTTCTCGTCGGCCAGCTCAGCGGCACGGAAGCGCAGGCCCGCGCGCTCGTCGGCGACCATTTGGTTCCTGAGATGGTGGAGATCGCGGGCGGCGCCGACGTCCTGGGGAAACCGGGGGAGCCGTCGTTCGTCGCGGAATGGGAGGACGTCACCGGCGCACATCCGGACGTCATCGTGCTGATGCCATGCGGCTTCGATCTCCCCCGCGCCCGAC
>DATDEG010000099.1:0-14413 GCA_036523465.1 bacterium | reverse complement strand
CCATCCGCCGACCATCAGCAACCCTCCGCCCTCTTCCACGAACTGGCGGAGAATCTCCAGACGGTTCGGCAGCACGATAGTCTCCGGCGACGTCCAGGCGTCGGGCGAGTAGAACTCCGGATAGAAGTAGAAGATGTCGGCTTCGACTTCCTCGATGATGACAACGTCGTACTTCTGCAGTTCCGGCAGCTCACGCGGGAAGCTGCTGTACACCTCCCAACTCGGCTGCTGAGTGACCTGGATGTCGCCGTTCCGCTCCAGGCCTTCGATGAAGGCCCGGGCCCAGTTGTGGAACTGCAGTCCTTTGACCTCCAGGGCAAACGGGGACAGGGCAAACAGGGGACCGAACATCGCCCCGGCCCCTCCCGCGTAAAGCACACGCGTCATCGCGCACCTCCGATCTGCAGTGAGGCATCCCAGGTCACTACCGCATTGAGGAACCGCGGCGAATCCGGATCGACACGGCGTTGTCGGGCCATGGCGAGGGCCAGCAGTTGCATCCACACCGCGGCCATGAGGAGACCCGGGAGCGTGCCGGGCTCCGCGGCAGTGTGTACGGCGTCGAGGCGCTCGACGTGACCACCCGCCACGACGACGGCGGCACCGAGTCCGGCGAGATGCGTCAGGACACGCGCCTCGTACGAGGTTCCTGCCGTAGAGAGCAGTCCGATGACCACGGTCTCCGGCGACAGTGCGGCCTTCGGTCCGTGCAGGTACTCGAGCGTGTGATACGCGTACGCGGGAACCAGCGCCATCTCAGTCATCTTCAGTGCGCCCTCGGAGGCAATGCCAAACATCGCCCCCGATCCCAGGTAGACGAACATGCGATGCGCCGGAGTGGCGTATCCTCCGGCCTGGTCAGCGAGTGCGGACAGATCGTGCGCCGCGAGGTCGGGCGAGCGACGGAGCACCTCCATCGCCTTTATGTCCCCCGATAGTGTCGCACCGGCCGCCGCGAGGGCGAGCAGCATGGACGTGAACGACGCCGTCATGACCACGCTGCGCTCCCTGACCGGAATGGTGATGGCAAGATCACCCGCCCGGGACAGGGATCCCCCTTCGTGACAGGTGAGCGCAATACCCGTCGCGCCCCACCCCTGGAGACGCTCGAGCGCCCAGACAGTCTCGGTGGTTTCACCCGACCTGGAGATGGCGACAACCAGCGGAGGCCTTGAGGCCCAGTATGTGGTTCGCTCCGCGAACAGCACCTCGGACGAGGGGACGGCCTGACAGGGAACATGCAACGATGACTGAAGGAGGTGCGCTGCGGAAAGCGCCAGGTAATACGATGAGCCGCACCCGGTTAAGAGGATCCGGTGCGCAGGGGCAGTGCGCCACAGCTCCGTCAGTCGAGGAAACGCGTCGGGAAGCGTGCGAAGGGTATCCGCCCACGCCCGCGGCTGATTGTGAATCTCATCCTCAGTGAGCCGGCCGGGTAATTCTGCCAAGTGTCGAGCCCCACAATTCGCCTACTGGAATCTTAGGGCGGAACTGACCGAACTGTCAAGAATGTGTGATCGTATAGATAATCCTAGGGGCCCGAGTTTGACTGAACGGTACGCATTTGGCACAATTGGATCAAGTACAGGCGACAGGAGCCGGAGGCGGCAAGTGGCGGAAGAGAGCCCACGGGAGCGGCGCGACCTGATCCTCGAGGTACTGCGCCAGAGCGGCGAGGTCTCGGTGGAGCACATCATTGGGAAGTTTGGCGTCTCCCCTGCGACGGCGCGGCGCGATCTGCGCCTTCTCGAACGGCAGGGGCTGGCCATCCGCCGTCACGGGGGAGCCTCTACTCCGGAGTCGTCGCTCTACGAAGCCTCCTTCCTGGAGCGCGAGCGCACGTCCATCGGTGCCAAACGCAGCATCGCGTTGGCGGCCGCGGCGCTCATTGTGGACACCCAGACCATCGCCCTAACGGGAGGAACCACCGCCACCGCCGTCGCCCGCGCCCTGCGGGGACGCGACGTGGTCGTGGTGACAAACGCGGTCAACATTGCTGTAGAGTTGGCGCGTGAACCCCACATACGGGTGCACCTCACCGGCGGAAGATTGCGCGGCTCAAGTTACGAGTTGGTCGGGGGGGCTGCGATCCAGGCGCTCCAGGGGCTCAACGTGGACGTTGCGTTCATCGGCGTGAACGGGATCTCCGTGGAACGCGGTCTGACGACGCACAACGAGGAGGAGGCGGAGATCAACCGGGCGATGGTCGACGCAGCCCGCCGCGTCATCGTCGTCGCGGACCACAGCAAGCTCGGTAGAGCCACGCTGATCCAGATCTGCCCGGTCGAAGCCGCTCACGTCCTCATCACGGACCGCGAGGCGCACGTCGAGCATGTGGAGTCGTTCCGCCAAGCCGGGCTCGAGGTCGTCCTCGCCTAGCGCGTCCCCTTACCGCGCCGCGCGCAGAGCGGGGATCCGAGTGTAGACGAATCCGGCCACCCCCAACAGGCACGCTGCGTTTAGGGCGATGGCCAGCGGCGCACCCAGCGCATGGGCGAGGAGGCCGATGATCAACGATCCAAGCGGGATGGAGCCGAAGAAGGTCATCATGAACACGCCCATGACCCGGCCGCGGAGATGATCCGGCACCGTGGTCTGCAGGAGCGCGTTGGCCAGGTTCTGAACGAGGATGAAGGCCGCGCCTGAGGCGAGGTAGACGGCCAGCGAGGCGGGGAGCGACCGCGTTCCAGCAAACAGCAGGAGCAGCACCGGCAGCGCGACCGATCCGGCCGTGAGCAGCGTCCCGCGAACATTGAACCGATCCAGCATCGCGATGCTGAATCCGCCGGCGAGCCCTCCGACGCCGCGGGCCGAGAGCAGCCAGCCGTTCGTCCTGGCGTCTCCGTGCAGCACGGACACGGCCCAGGCCGGCGTCAACGTGTTCACGGAGATCCCAAACAGGCTCGTGGCCGCCACGATACCGATCAGCGTGCGGATCATGGGCTGGTGTGCCGCATACAGAATGCCTTCCTTCAGGCCCGCCATCGCCGGCGCCCGGACGGCCGGTGAGTCCGTGCGGGCGATCCGCATCAGGGACAGCGCCCAGATCACCGCCAGGAAAGAGATTCCGTTCAATGCAAAGCACCAGGCCGGTCCCAGTCCCGCGTAGGCCAGTCCAGCTACCGCCGGTCCGACGGCCACGGCGGAGTTGAACATGATGGCGTTGAGCGCGATCGCATTGGTGAGATCCGGCAGCTCCACGAGCTCGCGGACGAACGCCTGGCGCGCCGGGGCGTCAAACGCGTTGGCCACGCCCAGCAGGAAGCTGAGCCCGATGATGTGCCAGGGCCGCACGGCGCCGAGGAACGTGAGGACAGCGAGGGCGAACGCTAGGAGCATCATGAAGGTCTGGGTGACCAGGAGCAGGGTACGGCGGGGGATCCGGTCGGCGACCACTCCGCCGTAGAGGGTGAGGAGCCACGACGGCACGCCGTTCGCAAAGCTGACGTAGCCGAGGTAGGCGGGCGAGTGTGTGAGTTGGAAGATCAGAAAGCCCTGCGCGGTGAGCTGCATCCAGGTGCCGAACAACGATACCATCTGGCCCCGAAACCAGAGGCGGTAGTTCCGGTGTCGCAGAGCGGCAAAGGTCTGGGAAGCCATCGATTCCGTTGTTCACCCCTGGCTCGAACCTGGAACCGGCGCTCGTTGACGGCGGTTCAGGCGCTAATCAAAAAGAAGAATACGTCCCCCGATGTAGCGGCGACAAGATCGACCGCCGACGATACTCGGTGGGCGCTGCCGGCGCGCGAGCAGACCGCGCTTACACGCGAGCGGGTGTCCTACTCCAGCAGGAACGTCACGCTGAGGTTGACCCGATACCCGGTAACCTTTCCATTGGTCACCGTCACCTGCTGCTCCTTGATCCAGGCAGCCTTGATGTTGCGCACAGTCTTAGCCGCCGTGCTGATGCCCAGATTGATCGCGTCCTCGAAACTGCGATCAGATTCGGCACTGATCTCAATGACCTTGGCGACCGACATCACGTGTCTCCTCTCAGGCTCACACTACCGCCTCTGCGATTCACGCATCAACCAGCTTTACCCATGTTTGCGTGGGTGTTCAGATTATCTCATGAGACGAAAACCCGCACCAGGTCGGCGTTTCATCCCCCCTCGAAGTCTCGCTTGTCTCATTGATGATGGTCCGGTTGTTGGTCCTCGCCCCAGGGGTTACCGGCTCCTCGATCCAGTTTTCACTCGGAAGACTCTGAAGAAGGGAACCGGGCCTCGACCGAAGCCCGCTTCCAAAACCTTTGATAGGACTGGTGGGCCCGCCAGGTCTCGAACCTGGAACCAACGCCTTATGAGGGCGCTGCTCTACCCTTGAGCTACGGGCCCGCCTTCCCGAGTATATCAGTAGCTCACGCGGACCAGGAATAAGCCGTGTGCCGGGGCCCGCGGGCCCGCCTTCCGGTTGTCTTGCGCGGCAAGGATCTCGGCCATCGTCTCCGACGGAAGCTTCGCCCGCCCCACCCGCAGGAGCGTCCCGACGATGAGGCGGACCATGTGCCGGAGAAATCGGTCTGCTTCGAACGTGAAGAGTACCGTGTCCCCGGCGCGTGCCACGTCGGCGCGTCGAACGGTACAGACCGTCGTCCGTTCGCCCGATCCGACGCCCCGGAACGACGCGAATGGATGCGTTCCCAGCAACAGGGCCGCGCCTTCCTGCATCGCCTCCAGGTCGAGTGCAGCCGGGACGTGGTACGTGTGTGCGCGCAGGATCGGCGACGGTGCCGGCCGGTTCAGCACGGCGTACCGGTAGGTCCGCCCCGTCGCGGCATACCGGGAGTGGAAGCCGGGAGGCCCTTCGCGGGCCGACAGGATCCGGATCGCATCCGGAAGATGAGCGTTGAGGGCCGGCGGAAACCGGTCCGTGGCGATGCGGCTCGTGGCGTGGAAGTTTGCGACCTGCCCGAGCGCATGGACACCGGCATCGGTGCGCCCCGCGCCGATGAGGTTCACGTCTTCGCGGATCACAGCCTGTACGGCGCGCTCGATCTCCGCCTGGATCGAGGGACGCAGGGACTGGCGTTGCCATCCCGAGAAATCGGTCCCATCGTACTCGATGGTAAGCACGACATTGCGCTCGACCATCGCCGTCAGGGCGCGAGGTGCTGCCAGACCCAGAACGGGAGCGCGAAGAGAATCGCGACCACGACGGTGATGGCCAACGCGGCGGCATCCCGGGGCGCGAAGCGCAGCTCCTTCATCCGCGTCCGCTGCTCGCCGCCCCGGTAACAACGAGCCTCCATCGCCAGCGCCAGTTCGTCGGCGCGCCGGAACGCGCTGACGAACAGCGGCACGAGCACCGGGATGAGCGCGCGGGCCCGGCGCAGCGCACCGCCGCGGTCAAGCACCGCGCCGCGCGCCATCTGCGCCTTCATGATCTTCTCCGTCTCCTCGAGCAGGGTCGGGATGAAGCGCAGGGCGATCGTCATCATCATCGCCAGCTCATGCGCGGGGACCCCGATCCGGCGGAACGGCCGCAGCAGCCGCTCGATCCCGTCGGTGAGTTCGACCGGTGAGGTCGTGAATGTGAGCAAGGAGGTCACGCCCACGAGCAAGATGAGGCGGCAGGCGATGAACAGGGCGCGCATGATCCCCTCGCGCGTCGCAGTAAGGCGCCAGATCCGGAAGACAACCGTGCCGCCGTCGACGCCGCTGAAGAATACGTTGAGCACGACGGTGAGCAATAGCAGGAAGATGATCGGGCGCAGCCCGCGGAGGACGAACCCGATCGGGATGCGGGCAACGGCGATGATCGCAAGCAAGAATAACGCCAGCAGGCCATAGCCGACGAAATCGCGGACGACGAAGATGACGGTCATAAACGCCGTAACCGCGGCGATCTTCGTGCGCGGATCGAGACGGTGTACCGGAGATTCCCGGGGCACATACTGGCCGATCGTGATGAAGCGGCTCAGTTCCATCCGAGGGCCTCCCGGATCGCGGCGTGGGCCTCGTCGAACGTCAGGACGTCCGGACGGACCGGAATTCCCCGGGTCCGCAGATCGGCCGCCAGCGCGGTTACCTCGGGGATGCCGAGCCCAATGGCGTAGAGTTCGTCCGCGCGCGCGAACACCTCACGGGTCGGGCCGTCCATGACGATGCGGCCGCGGTCCATCACGACGACACGGGAAGCGAGCGAGGCCGCGTCGTCCATACTGTGCGTGATGAGAACCACGGTGATGCCGCCGCGACCATGCAGGGAACGGATCTCGCCGAGGATCTCAGCCTTCCCGCGCGGGTCGAGGCCCGCCGCCGGCTCGTCGAGCACGAGCACACGCGGACGCATGGCCAGCACGCCCGCGGCGGCGACGCGGCGCATCTCGCCGCCGGAGAGTGTGAACGGCGAGCGCGGCCCGAAACTGTCCAGATCCAGTCCCACCGCCTCCAGCGCACCGCGGACGCGGTCATGCACCTCCTCGCCGGAGAGTCCCATGTTCTTTGGACCGAAGGCGACGTCTTCGGCCACCGTCTCCTCGAAGAGCTGATACTCCGGGTACTGGAAGAGCAGTCCGACGAGGTGCCGCACGGCACGGAGATCGGTCCTGGGATCGCTGAGGTCGCGCCCGGCAACCCGGACCGCACCCGCCGTCGGCCGGAGCAACGCGTTGAAGTGCTGGACGAGCGTGGACTTGCCCGAGCCGGTCGGGCCGATCAACGCGATGAACTCACCCTCCTCGATGCGGAGCGTGACATCGCGTACGGCGACCGTCTCCATCGGCGTACCGCGCAGGTAGACGTGGGTGAGGCCCTCGACGTCGATGAAGGCCATCAGGCACCGCTGCCCGGTGACGGCGCCGCCGACACGAGCGCCAAAGCCGTCCCCAGCTCGTCTGCAGAGAGGATCCCGTCCGGAAGCGGTACCCCATCCTGCCGCAGCGCCCGGGCGAGCGCGGGGATGACGGGCAGCGTGAGCCCCATGCCTTCGAGCATGCCCGGTTGGGCGAAGACCGCCGTGGGCGGGCCCTGCAGCCCGATCCGCCCACCCTGCAAGGCGACGATCCGCCGGGCGAGCGCCGCTTCTTCCATCGTATGCGTGATGTTGATCACGGTGACGCCGGAAGCATTGAGGCGCCGGACGGTCTCGAGGACCTCACGCCGTCCCTCAGGGTCCAGCATCGTCGTCGCTTCGTCGAGGACCAGGCACTGCGGGCGCATCGCCAACACGCCGGCGATCGCCACACGCTGCTTCTGTCCCCCACTGAGCAGGTGGGGTGCGTGCCGCCGGTACTCCGCCATGTCCACGGCCTGCAGGGCGGCCTCGACGCGGAGGGCGATCTCGACGGGGGGAACGCCGAGGTTCTCCGGGCCGAAGGCCACGTCCTCCTCGACAACGGTAGCGACGAGTTGATTGTCGGGATTCTGAAAGACCATGCCGACGCGCTGGCGGATATCCCAGACCGCGGCCCGATTGCGGGTGTCCAGGCCGTCCACCCACACCTCGCCAGAGGTCGGAAGGAGCAGCGCGTTGAGATGCTTCGCCAGGGTGGACTTGCCGCTGCCGTTCCCGCCGACGATCGCCAGGAACTCGCCGCGTTCAACGGTCAGCGAGATCCCGTCGAGAGCGACGACTTCCTGAGGAGTCCCGGCATTGTAGACGTGGCGGAGATCGCGGATCTCGATGAGCGGCATCGGCATCAACTGAAGAGGCCAGAGAGTCGCCTCTCCGGCCTCAATGATCTCGTCCGGGTCCTGCCCGCGGCAGCACCCGGTCTAGGAGACGAACTCGACGACGGCCATCTCCGATGCGTCGCCCCGCCGCGTGCGGGTGCGGATGAGGCGAGTGTACCCGCCGCGGCCGCGCTCGTGCTTGGGCGCCACTTCGGTGAACAGGCGCCGCACGACCTTGGGGTCCGTGAGTAGGCGCTGCGCCTGCCGCCGGGCGTGGACGTCGCCGCGGATCGCAAGCGAGACCAGGCCGTCGGCGATCTTCTTCGTCTCCTTCGCTTTGGCCACCGTCGTCTCGATCCGGCCGTACAGGATGAGCGCGCTCACGAGGTCGCGGAAGAGCGCCTTGCGCTCTCCCGTGTCGCGATTCAGTTTTCTGGTGGTCGCACCGAGCATCGCAGTCAGGCCTCTCTCCGCTTCAACGACAGGCCGAGGGTGGTGAGCTTGTCACGGACTTCGTCCAGCGACTTCCGCCCGAAGTTCTTCACACTGACGATCTCTTCTTCCGTGCGCTGCATCAGGTCGCCGACGGTGTTGATGCCGGCGCGCTTCAGGCAGTTGTACGGCCGTACGGAGAGGTCGAGCTCCTCGATCGGCATGGCGTAGAGTTTCGCCATCTGCGCATCGGCCCCGGGCTCGAGCCCGCCGAACGCCTCGGCCTCTTCACCCATTCCGGCGAAGAGCTTGAAGGAGTCGATGAGGATGCGCGCCGCCTCCTGGACCGCCTCTTCCGGCCGCAGCGATCCGTCGGTCCACACCTCCAGGACGAGCCGGTCCATCTCCACGTTCTGCCCGCCGCGCGTGTCCTCGACGACGTAGTTCACCTTCTGGATCGGTGAGAAGATCGAGTCGACCGGAATGACTCCGATGACGTGCTCGCTCTTGCGGTGCCGCTCGGCTGGGACATAGCCCTTCCCCCGCTCGACAACGAGCTCCATGGCCAGCCTGGCATCCTTCTTGTCCAGCGTGGCGATGTGCATCTCGGGGTTGAGGACGTCCACCTCGGCGTCCTCGATGATGTCCGCCGCCGTGACCTCCTTCTTCCCCCGCGCTTCCAAGCGCAGCAGCTTCGGCTTGTCGGTGTGCAGCCGCAGGGTCAGCTCCTTCAGGTTGAGGATCACCTGCGTGACATCCTCGACCACGCCGGTGATCGTCGAGAACTCGTGGAGTACCCCGTCGATCTTCACCGAGGTCACCGCGGCTCCGGGGATCGCCGAGAGCAGCGTCCGCCGGAGAGCGTTCCCCAGCGTCACACCGAACCCGCGCTCCAGCGGTTCCACGGCGAATTTCCCGTACGTTTCTGACAGCTCGGCGTATTCGATCCGAGTCTTCGGTGCTTCCCAAATCGTGGCAATGCTCATAAGTGCCTCCAGACGAACTCAACGACAATCCCAACACACATTACCTCGAGTAGTACTCGACGATGAGCTGCTCCGACACCGGCACGTCGATCTCTTCTCTCGCCGGCATCGCCAGCACCCGGCCTTCCAACCGCTCGGCGCTGAACTCCAGCCACGACGGCAGGGTACGCAGCCCGGTGGCGGCCAGCTCCTTCACCCGGGGGTGATCCTTTCCACGCCCTGTCGCCCCGATGACATCGCCCACCCGCACCTGATAGGAGGGCACGGTGACCTTGCGCCCGTTCACGGCGATGTGACCGTGGCGGACCATCTGGCGCGCTTCCTTGCGCGCCGTGGCGAAGCCGAGGCGGTAGACGGCGTTGTCCAGCCGCGTCTCCAGCAACTGCAACAGGCGCACCCCGGTGACGCCCTTCGTCTTGGCGGCCTGCTGGAAGTACGTCTTGAACTGGGTCTCGTAGATGCCGTAGATCCGGCGCAGCTTCTGCTTCTCGCGCAGCCGCACGCCGAACTCGCTGAGCTTGCGGCGCCCCTGCCCGTGCATCCCCGGTGGGACCGGCCGCTTGTGGACCGGGCACTTCTCCGTGTAACACTTCTCGCCCTTGAGGTAGAGCTTCATCCCCTCGCGGCGGCATAGCCTGCACACTGCATCGGTGTAGCGTCCCATTCCGCCTCCTCGTTCCCTACACGCGGCGCCGCTTCGGCGGGCGGCACCCGTTGTGCGGGACCGGCGTGACGTCGCGGACGAGGTTGACCTCCAACCCCGCGGACTGCAACGCGCGGATCGCCGCCTCACGGCCCGACCCCGGTCCCTTCACAAACACTTCGACCTGCTTCACACCGTGCTCCATCGCCTTGCGCGCCGCCTGCTCGGCGGCCAGTCCCGCGGCGAACGGCGTACCCTTCCGCGAGCCTTTGTAGCCGGTCTGCCCGGCGCTCGACCAGGCGAGCACGTTGCCCTGGGTGTCGCTGATCGTCACGACCGTATTGTTGAATGTTGACTGGATGTGGGCGATCCCAACCGGAACGTTCTTGCGTTCTCGCCTCCGCCCTCGCGCCTTCTTAACCATTTCCTACCTCCGCGATTCACGAAGTGAGGGGACTGGGGCCAAAGGGGTCCCCGCGTAGTGTAGTCCGGGGAAAGACCCCGGCCTCCTCACTCCCAGTTTCCTTACTTCTTCTCGACCCTCCGCCGCCCCGAGCTGACGGTCTTCTTCTTGCCCTTGCGCGTCCGCGCATTCGTCCGCGTGCGCTGGCCGCGCACCGGCAGGCTCTTGCGATGGCGAAGACCGCGGTAGCTGCCGATCTCAACGAGCCGGCGGATGTCCATCGCCACGTCCCGGCGCAGATCGCCTTCGACCTTCACATTCCGGTCGATGTAGTCCCGCAGGCGTGTGACTTCTTCTTCCGTGAGGTCGCGGACACGTGTGTCCGGATTCACGTTCGTGGCCGCGAGGATCGTCCTCGCCTTGCTCAGACCGACCCCGAAGATGTACGGCAGCGCAGCTTCGACGCGCTTCTCCCGCGGTAAGTCCACTCCGGCGATACGGGCCATCGGTCGCCTCCTATCCTTGCTTCTGCTTGTGTTTCGGGTTGTCGCAGATGATGTACACCCGCCGCCCCCGCTTGATCACCTTGCACTTCTCACACATCCGTCTGACCGACGCTCGAACCTTCATGATCCCCGATCCTTCCTCATCCCGTATCCCCGATCCCTTATCCCGTCCGTCTACCGGTACCGGTAGGTGATCCGGCCGCGTGTCGGATCGTACGGTGACAACTCCACTTTGACGCGGTCCCCCGGGAGGATCCGGATGAAGTTGATCCGCATCTTCCCCGAGATATGCGCCAGGACTTTGTGGCCGCTCTGCAGCTCAACGCGGAACATCGCGTTCGGCTGCACCTCCACGACCGTGCCCTCGACCTCTATCGCGTCCTTCTTCGGCATCCGTTCAGAACCTCAATTATACGCATCTACGCCCTTGGCGTCCACCGCCGCCACGCCAGAAAGTCCACAGAACGCATCTCCGGGAACCCTGTCCACACTCAGATCACGCCGCCCGGAATCGCCGTCAGGACGAACCCGCCGGCGGATGTGACCGCCACCGTATGCTCGAAATGAGCCGACGGCCTGCCGTCACGAGTTCGGACCGTCCACCCATCGTCGTCCATCGTGACCTCGTGACCGCCGAGGTTCACCATCGGCTCGATGGCCAGGGTCATCCCCACACGGAGTTGCGGGCCGGTTCCGGAGTCGCCGAAATTCGGCACCTGCGGCTCCTCGTGGAGGTGCCGACCGATACCATGGCCGGCGAAGTCCCGGACCACGGAGTATCCTGCAGCTTCCGCATGCGCCTGGACGGCGGCCCCGACATCGCCGAGGCGCTTCCCCGGCCGGACCGCAGCGATCCCTTTGAACAGCGCCTCGCGCGCTACCGTGAGAAGCCGTCCGACCTCCGGCCGGATCTGGCCGACCGGGATCGTCACGGCAACATCCCCGTGAAACTCGTCGACCACCGCGCCGAGATCGAGCGAGACGATCTGTCCTTCACGCAGGGCCCGGCCGTTGGGGATCCCGTGGACGACCTCGTCGTCCAGAGAGATGCACACGCTGGCCGGGAACCCACGGTATCCTTTGAACGAGGGGATACCGCCGTGATCTCGGATGAACGCCTCCGCGATGCGGTCCAGCTGCGTCCCGGTGGCCCCGGGGCGGACGGAAGCGGCCACCTCGCGGAGAGCCTGCGCGGCAAGGGAGCCGGCGCGGCGCATCAACTGCACTTCCTGCTCCGATTTCACGATGATCATTGATGTCCGCATGACTCTCCTACACTCGCCTCGTTCCGGCCCGTGTCTCGATCGCCTGGACCAGCGCCCGGTACACATCCTCGATCTCGCCGGACGCGTCCACCTCGTCGAAGAGCCCGCGGCGCCGGTAGAACTCCACGACGGGACGGGTCTCTCGATGGTAGACCTCGAGCCGGTGACGCACCGTCTCCGGGCGATCGTCCGCGCGCTGGATGAGCTCGCTGCCGTCGATATCGCACCGGCCCGCCGTCTGGGGCGGGCTGAACGTCAAATGGTAGATGTGCCCGGATGTCGCGCACACCCGCCGTCCGGCCAAGCGAGCCACGATCGCCTCGTCCGAGATCGCGAAGTACAGCACGGCGTCCAGCTTGCGCGACGCCGCGGCGAGCACCGTGTCGAGCGCCTCCGCCTGGGGCAGTGTGCGGGGAAAGCCGTCGAGCAGGAACCCCCGGCGCGCGTCCGCCTGCCCCAACCGCTCCGCGACGATCGCGATCATCACGTCGTCGGGAACGAGCGCTCCGAGATCCACGAACGCCTTCGCCCGCTTCCCCAACTGCGTGCCCGCCGCCATCGCGGCACGGAGGATATCCCCTGTGCTGATCTGCGGGATACCGTCGCGCTGCTGGAGCAGGCGCGCCTGTGTGCCCTTGCCGGCGCCGGGTGGACCGAGAAAGATGAGATCCACCGGTTACCTCATGAACCCCTCGTAATGGCGCATCAGCACGTACGCCTCGATCTGCTTCATCGTCTCCAGTGCGACGCCGACGACGATGAGAAGCGATGTGCCGGCCAAGTAGAAGGTCAGCACGCCGGTGCTGCGGGCCAGGTACGTCGGCCCGACGGCGATGAGGCCGAGGACCAGCGCGCCCACGAGTGTGAGGCGCTCCACGACGCGGGAAAGGTAGTCCGTCGTCGGCCTGCCCGGGCGGATCCCCGGGATGAAGCCGCCGTACTTCTTGATGTTCTCAGAGACGTCGTTGGGGTCGAACGAGACAGCCGTGTAGAAGTACGTGAACAAGATGATGAGCAGGAAATAGAGGACATTTCCCAAGTGCTGGCCAGGGAGGACCATCTGCCCGATCCGCTGCATCACGGGGTTATGCCAGAACTGGGACACCGTGCTGGGGAGCTGCAGTACCGAGACCGCGAAGATGATCGGGATGACCCCGGCCTGAATGAGGCGCAGCGGCAGGTGCGTAGATTGGCCGCCGTAGACCCGGCGGCCCACCACCCGCTTGGCATACTGCACCGGAATCTTGCGCACGGCGGAGGTCACGGCCACGACAGCGACCACGCTGATGAGCACTATCAGGACGTCCAGCGCGAACTGGTACCAGCGCACCTCGCCGACGCCGACCAGCGACAGCGTCCGCGCCGTCTGGTCCGGCAGCCGGGCGACGATGCCCCCGAAGATGATCAGTGAGACGCCGTTGCCGACGCCGTGCTCGGTCATGATCTCGCCCATCCAGGTAAGCAGCATCGTCCCCGCGGTGAGCGTGATCACGATCATGCCAAATGTCAGCGGCCGCGGGTCCGGAAGCGCGCCGAAGCTGCGGATGAGCTGAACCTGGGCGAAGCCCTGCAGGAGCGCCAGGACGACGGTCATGTAGCGGGTGTACATCCCCAGCTTGCGCCGTCCCGCCTCGCCTTCCTCTTGAGCCATCTCCTTCAGGGTCGGGAAGACGACCTGGAGCAGGCTCATGATGATCGACGCAGTGATATAGGGAAAGACGCCGAGGGCGAAGATCGCGAACCGGCTGAAGGCGCCGCCGACGAAGAGGTCGAGGAAGTTGAAGGCGCTGCCCTGCTGCTTGAAGAGGCGTTCGAGGGCCGCGACGTTCACGCCGGGCACCGGAAGATGCGCGCCGAGCCGGTAGAGGGCGAGCATGATCGCCGTGAACGCCACCCGCTTGCGCAGGTCTCCGGCGCGGAACGCGTTGACGAGCCCGCCGAGCATCGACATTACTGGATCACCTCGGCCTTGCCGCCGGCCCGCTCGATCGTCGCCGCCGCGCTCTTGCTGAACGCCTGGGCCTTGACGGTGAGCGCCCGGTCGAGGCTCCCCATGCCGAGGACCTTCACCGGGCCCTTGTCCACCAGCCCGGCGTCGCGGAGCGTGGCGGGATCGACATCCGCGTTGGCCGGGAACCGTTTCAGATCACGCACGTTGACGATCTCAAATGGAATGCGCGGCCGCCCGCCGATGTGCGAGGCGTGCATGGCGCGCACGCCGCGGCGGAACGGGAGGCGCTTCGTGAGGATCGTCTGGCCACCCTCGAACCCCGGACGCGGCGGTTTACCCGACCGGGCCTGCTGGCCCTTGCGCCCTCGCCCGCTGTAGACTCCGCGGCCCGATCCAAGACCTCGGCCGACGCGCCGCTTCGCGCGCCGCGATCCGTATGCCGGTTTGAGATCAGAACTCTTCATCGTCTCGTCGTCCTCGTTCTACCGCCGGAAGGCGGCGACTTCTTCGATGGCTTTCCCTCTCACTCTGGCCACGGTTTCCGGCTGCCGCAGCATGCTGAGCGCTTCCAATGTGGCCCGTGCCTGATTGATCGGATTCCGCGAGCCCAG
>DATDEG010000098.1:0-3163 GCA_036523465.1 bacterium | reverse complement strand
CCGGGCACGCGGAGCATGTCGCCGAAAGAGCAGAATGTGACGCCGGGCCGGGCGGCGAGTACCAGGGCCTTGTCGATGATCTCCAGCGGCGTGACGCACACGGGACATCCCGGCCCATGGATGAGCGTCACGCCCTTGGGGAGGAGTGAGTCGAGACCGAACCGCAGGATCGCGTGCGTCTGCCCGCCGCACACCTCCATCATCGTCCACGGACGCGTCGTGATGGCAGCGATGGCATCCGCGTAGCGGCGCGCGGCGGCCCCGTCGCGAAACTCGTCGACGAACTTCACCGCCCCACCTCTGCGGCTCCGTCCTTCACTGTCCGGCCTCCAGCTCGCGCGTCTCGTCGATCTCCTTCAGATACTCAAAGACGCGCTGGGCCTCGTGTTCATCGACGACGGAGAGCGCCACGCCGACGTGGACGATGACGTAGCTCCCTACCTCGGCCTCGGGAACGAAGGCGAGATTGACCTCACGGACGATTCCGGCGAAGTCCACCTTGCCGCGGCGGGTGAGCGGACCGTCATCCGTAATCGTCACGATGCGGCCCGGAATAGCCAGACACATTACCGCCACCTCCCCCAGACGGCCGCCATCGCCTGGCCGACGGCGAGCCCGCCGTCATTGGGCGGCACGCGGCGATGGCAGATCACCTGGAATCCTTCCTCAGGCAGCCGCGCTGAAGCGCGCGCGGTCAGGATCGCGTTCTGGAAGCAGCCGCCGGTCAAGATCACCCGCGGCTCCCCCGCCCTCCGCGCTCCGGCAACGATCACCTCGGCGAGCGTGTTGTGAAATCGCGAGGCGATCATCGGCGGAGGCGTGCGGCGGGCAAGGTCGGCCAGCACGCCCGCGATGAGCGGTCCCCAGTCGACCACCGCATCGTCGCCGGCATCGGCGCGCAGCTCGAACGGATAGGTGTCCAGATCGGCGCTCTCCCCGACCGCGTCCTCGAGCGCCGAGGCAGCCTGTCCCTCGTATGAACAGCGTTGCGAAAGATCGAGCAGCGACGCGACCGCGTCGAAGAGGCGCCCCGCGCTGGAAGTTCGGGGGGTGTTGATTCCCCCCCGGAGCATCGCCTGGAAGATGCGCCGTTCTTCGGCTGTGCACGCCCGCACCGGGGCAAGATCGTCGCGGGCCAGCGCAGCCTCACCGAGGAGTTCGAACAGTACCCCGATGGCCGATCGCCGTGGTTCGCGCACCGCTGCCTCTCCGCCCGGGAGGCCGAAGAGACGGAGGTGGGCGACCCGCACATACCCGTCGCCGGTGATGCGGAGAAACTCCCCACCCCAGACCGTCCCATCGGGCCCATAGCCCGATCCGTCCCAGGCCACCCCCAGCACCGGCGGGCGGAGGCGTGCTTCCGCCATCGCGGAGAGTACGTGTGCGTAGTGATGCTGAACACGGATGATCGCTCCGCCGCGCGCATCGGCGGCTCGGGTCGAGGCGTAATCGGGGTGGAGGTCGCACACTGCCGCCTCGGGCGCCACCGCGTAGAGCTGCAGCATCGCCTTCTGCGTGTGCGTGAACACCTGCCGGGCGCGTTCGGTCTCGAGATCACCGACATGCTGGCTGAGGATGACCTCGCTCCCCCGGGCTACCGCGACGGCGTTCTTCAGATGACCTCCCAGTGCCAGCGCGGAAATCCGGTCCCCCTCGACTGGGACCGTGAGGGGCGCATAACCGCGGGCCGCGCGCATCACTACCGGCTCGCCGGCGATGACGCGGACCACAGAGTCGTCGACGGGGCGGGCGATCGGCCGATCGTGCACGAGGAAAACGTCGGCCACCCCGGCCAGACGCGCCAGCGCCTCAGCGGCGTCCGTGCAGATCGGCTCGTCGGAGAGATTGCCGCTCGTGGCAACCACGGGGACGCCGATCGCCTCCATCAGGAGGACGTGCAGCGCGGTGTACGGCAGCATCGCGCCCAGCGTGGCCCGGCCGGGCGCGACGTCATCTGCGGGACGGGGAAACATTTCGTCCGAACGGTCATTGGCCAGATCGTCCACCTGGCGGGCGTCACAATAGCCCCCCTGGGCCGATCCAACTCGGTCCGGACCGAGTTGAGATAACCCACGTCGGTCACCGAACACCCACGCGGGAGTCGGGTGGGACAGACGCCTCAGGAGTACGATGGGCGACGCGGGCGAGGTGAGTAGCGTCTCTTCCACCTGGGAGACGCAGCAGTGCCGCCTGATGAGATCAAGCGACGGATACATCAACGCGAACGGTTTATGAGGCCGTTTCTTGCGGCGGCGCAGGCGGTCGACGGCATCCCCGTCGGCCGCATCCACGATGAGCTGGAATCCGCCCAGCCCCTTCAGCGCCAGGATCTGCCCGCGCCGCACCACGTCCGCCGCCCGACGCAAAGCCTCATCGCTGAGGGCCATGACACGGCCATGCTGATCCCACACCTCGAGGTGAGGACCACAGACGGGACAAGCCGTGGGCTCGGCATGGAACCGGCGGTCCGATGGATCCTCGTACTCCTCGCGGCATCGCGGGCACAAGGTGAAAGCCGCCATCGTCGTGCGGGAACGGTCGTACGGCAGCGCTTCGATGATCGAGTACCGGGGCCCGCAGTTCGTGCAGTTGATGAAGGGGTAGCGGAACCGCCGGTCCGACGGATCATGGAGCTCGCGCAGGCAGTCCGGGCAGATCGCCAGATCCGGCAGGACCATGACGCGCGGGACGCCTTCTATGTCGCTTGCGGCGATGAGGAAGCCGTGATCGCCTGCCGGGGGCAGCGGCGTGCGGATGATCCGCACGATCTGCGACAGTGGAGGGGCCTCACCGGCCAGCCGGCGCTCGAAGGCCTCGAGCGACTCCCCCGGCCCTTCGACTTCGATCCGCACTCCATCGGTGGAGTTCCGCACCCAGCCCGCCAGGCGCAACCCTGTCGCCAGACGATAGACGAAGGGACGGAACCCCACGCCCTGGACCGCGCCGTAAACGTCGAGGGAGAGGCGGGTGCGCACCCCGTTCTGGAGGGCGAGGCCCTCGGTCGCTACGCGGGTCACGACTCGACCTCGATATCGAGGCTGTCCAGGACTACTTCGTCCGCGTGTGGCGCGACGGAATCCGTCTGCACCTCGACAGCGAGATCGGCGCCTTCGGCCACGGTTCCCCGGGCCAACTCGGTGAAATGCTCGCGGAGATGCTCTGC
>DATDEG010000097.1:0-2159 GCA_036523465.1 bacterium | reverse complement strand
GTGCACCTGCATTTCACCCCGACCTATGCGTCCTGGCTCAACCAAATTGAGCTCTGGTTTTCCAAGATGGAGCGCGACCTGATCGCCCGTGGAATCTTTCGGTCGGTGCGGGACCTGAGCCGAAAGATCATGCGCTACATTCGTCACTGCAATCGAGCGGCTCATCCGTTCCGTTGGATCTATCGTCATCCTGAGCATCGGATCAACATCACTACTGCTTCAGATGTTACGGGCAACTAGTGATCGTTCATCTCCTCGACGGGACCTACGAGCTGTTCCGTCACTTCTACGGCCTGCGCCGGTTCCACAAGGCCGGGGACGATCCGCCCTACGGGGCCGTCATCGGCGTGCTGCAGACAGTGCTGCAGATGATCGAAACCGGCGCCACGCATGTCGGCGTGGCCGCCGACCACGTCATCGAGTCCTTCCGCAACCGGCTGTGGTCCGGGTACAAGACCGGGGCTGGGGTCGAGCGTGCGCTCCTGGCGCAATTCCACCCGCTGGAAGAGGCGCTCACGGCGATGGGCGTCGCCGTCTGGCCCATGGTCGAGCTGGAGGCCGACGATGCGCTGGCCTCCGCGGCCCACCTCGCCGCGGCTGATCCGGCTGTGGAGAAGGTCTGCATCTGGAGTCCCGATAAGGATCTCGCGCAGTGCGTTCAGGGGGATCGGGTCGTCCAGATGGACCGCAGAGGGCAGCGGATCATCGACGAATCGCAGGTGCGCACGAAGTTTGGGGTCGATCCCGGGTTGATTCCTGATTTCCTCGCCCTCGTCGGTGATGCCGCGGACGGCTATCCGGGGATCCCGGGGATCGGCCGCGCGACCGCGGCGCGGCTATTGGCGAAGCACGGGATGATCGAGAACTTCCCGCCCGCCGCCCTGGCGGACGACCGGCGCACCCTGGCTCTCCTCTTCAAAGACCTCGCCACCCTGCGAACCGATGCGCCTCTCTTCCGCGACGTCGAGGAGCTGCGCTGGCGCGGTCCCACGGACGCGTTCGCGGGGTGGACGCAGCGCCTCGGCGCGGCTCGTTTGCTTGAACGCTCCAACAAAGCCGCTGCGACGCCGGCCTAAGTCTGCGGGTCTACTTCGAGGACTCGGGGGGAGGCGCCCCCGCATTGCCAGGGAGCGGACGGCGGCCGCTCCGGCCAAGTGGAAGACGCGGTCCGACGACCCGCGCGATCACGCGCGCGACGCCGACGAGGCCGGAAAGCACCCAGACGAACGGTCTGAGGACCCACTTGAAGAACAGGCTGAGGAATCCGAGCGCCCGCTTCAACCAGATGAAGTGTCGCCCAATGCTCTGCAGCGTCCTGCTGTTGCCGTAGAGAAGCGCGATCAGCAGGGTACCCAGGGAGATCGCGAACTTGGCGGCGTCACTGAACCGCACGTGCGCGAAATCCTCGAGGAGGAGTTCGGATCCGATGTTCAAGACCAGCAGGTAGGCTGCCGTCTCAAGGATCGGGTAACGCTTGATGAGGTAAACGAAGATCTGTGCGGCGAACCGCATCGTCGTGATCCCGAGCAGCACGCCGACGACGACCACCCAGAATTGACGCGACAGCGCCACGGCGGCGACCACGTTGTCCAGGCTGAATGCGAGATCGACGAGGATCACCGCCGCGGCCACATTCCAGAACGGTCGCGCGATCCGCGGTACGGGTCGACCGGCGGCCTTCGCGGCGGCCTCTTCGGCTTCCTGAGGTGTCACGCCCAGGAAATCCACGGCGAGTTTGATCAGGTACACGGCGCCGAGGAACAGCAGCCAGGGGTTGCGGATCACCCAGTTGGCGATGAACAACATAAGGATCCGGCCGATGTACGCGCCTGGGAGCCCGATCCGGAGAGCGGCGGTCCGCTGCGGGCCCATGATGCGGTTGATGGGCCGGGCCAGTCGCTGCAGGGCCCGGGGCCAGGGAATGGGCTCGTGCATGGGCAGCGGCGCCACCATCGCCCCGAGGACCGCGGCGTTGTCGATAGAGAGGATGCCCTCGAGATAGATGAGCTGGAAGATGATGAGGAGGACGCCGAAGTCCATAGCCTCATCAGTGTACCGGAGCTAGCGAGCGACGAGCAATGGGACGGCTTACACGGGCCGAGCTTTGAATCCCCGGCGGAGCACGAAGATCTGCGCGGCGTGGTACATGTCGTGCTGAG
>DATDEG010000096.1:0-4247 GCA_036523465.1 bacterium | reverse complement strand
GCGATGCTGCAGACCAGCGGGGCCGTCACGGAAGATACGGCCGGGCTCGTGGGGATGCTGCGTCAGATCCGTGGAGTGAAGGTCGCCCTGCTGTTCGAAGTCCTGCCGGCCGGCGTTCGCGTCGGCATCCGATCCCGCGATGCCGTGCGGAGCAATGTCGTCGCCGAGGCCTTCGGCGGTGGCGGGCACAAAGGTGCGGCGGGATTTACCGCGGAGGGGAACCTCGACGGCGTGATCGCCCGTACCCTGGCCGAAGTGGAGAAGGAGCTCGGTGCTCACGCCTGACGGCATCGTCAATGTCCTCAAGCCCGTGGGGATGACCTCGCACGACGTCGTCGACGCCGCGCGCGATCTCTTCGGCACCCGGCGCATCGGCCACGCCGGAACGCTGGATCCGGGGGCGGCCGGCGTGCTGGTCCTCGCGATCGGCCGGGCGACGCGCATCGCGGAGTTCGTCGCCGAGACCGACAAGGAGTACGTTGTGGAGATCAGCTTCGGCCGGGCGACCGATACCGGTGACGCTTACGGCGCCGCCCTCGCCGAGCACGACGGCGGCGTCACAGACCAGTCCCTGCGCGACGTCCTTCCGCGTTTCCTGGGGACGATCGAGCAGGTGCCGCCCATGGCCTCCGCGGTGCATCACGGCGGCCGCCGCCTCTATGAGCTCCACCGCGAAGGCGCGGAGGCCCAGGTGTCCCCCCGCCGGGTCGAGATCCACCGGCTCGACGTGCTGGACGGACCGTCGGGAGAACCGCCGCACGCCCGGTTGAAGGTGGAGTGTTCCAAGGGGACGTACATCCGCGGATTGTGCCACGACATCGGGGAGGCCCTGGGGACCGGGGCGTACGCGTCCTTCATGGTCCGGACCCGCGTGGGACGGTACGCGCTGGAAGGAGCGCACACACTCGAGGAACTGACCGCACATCACGAGGCCGGCACGCTGGGCGGTGTCGTCGAGGACGCCGATCATGCACTCGGCGATCTTCCCGCCGTTGATCTCACGCCCCAGCAGCGGACGGCCGTCCTCCACGGTCAGGGCGTGCCGCTGTTCAAGGTGGCGCGCTGGCAGACGCTCATCCAGGCGAAGGTCGTCCGGCTCCGGGATGACAAAGGGTTGATCGCCCTCGCCCGCGTCGAACAAGGGGTCCTCAGACCCTTCAAGGTCCTCCGAGACGCGCCGTAATGGAGATCATCCGTGGATTTCCGTCCGCACCGCAGCACCCGCCGGGCGTGCTGGCGCTGGGCACGTTCGACGGGGTGCACCGGGGACACCAGACCCTCCTACACGAAGCCGTCCGGAGCGCACAGGAGCGCGGCGTCTCCTGCGCTGTGCTGACGTTCGATCCGCATCCGCTGCAGGTGATCGCCCCCCCGCCTGAGGCGTTCCTGCTGACCACGCTTGACGAGCGGCTCGAACTCTTGCGCCCGCTCGGGCCGGACGCGGCGTACATCATCCACTTCGATGAGGCCTTCCGGCGCGTCGGCGCGGACCAGTGGGCGGAGTTGCTTCGGATGCGGGTGGGTATGGCCGAAGTGGTCTGCGGTGCCAACTACACCTTCGGCCGGGACCGCGGAGGGAACGTCGAGCGGCTCCGCGCACTTGCCGCAATGCTTGCGTTTGCCGTTCACGTCGCCCCGGAGGTGCATGTCGGCGGCACGCTCGTGAGCAGCACGCTGATCCGCCGCCTGCTCCGTACGGGGGAGGTGCAGGAAGCGGCGCGGTTTCTGGGCCGCTGGTACGCGCTGGGCGGCACCGTTGCGCGTGGCGACGCGCGCGGCAGGGCGCTGGGGTTTCCGACGGCCAACCTGGTGCTTCCCGACGAGAAGCTCATCCCCGCGGCCGGCATCTATGCCGCGTTTGCTCTCACCGAGGCCCACCAGTACCAGGCGGCGGTGAGCATCGGCACGCGCCCGACGTTCGGCCCGGGGGAACTGACCGTTGAGGCGTACCTCCTAGACTTCCACGGAGACCTCTATGGGCGGGCGCTGACGCTGCGGTTCGTGCAGCACCTCAGAGAAGAGATCGCGTTTGCCTCGGAGGCGGCGCTGGTGCGGCAGATCGAAGACGACGTCGCCGAGACGCGGCGCGTCTTGCCTCGCGCGATCGCGCCCGAGCGCGCCGGATGACCGAAGTCACGCGATCCAGAGCATCTGCCCCTCAGAACCCTGACACCCATCAAGGAATCGTGTTACTATATGGTGTGCACATCACGCACCTGGCTGGGAGGTCCGTGCCTCCGACGGCCCCTCGGCCTTGATGTTTTTCATGGAGGTGGCACGTGCCACTGGAGAAGACGAAGAAGACCGCGATCGTCGATCAGCACCGCCGGCACGACAGCGATACGGGATCCCCCGAAGTGCAGATCGCCCTGCTCACCGAGCAGATCACGCAGCTGACCGAGCATCTCGCCGCGCACAAGAAGGACGTCCACTCCCGGCGCGGCTTGTTGAAGATGGTCGGCAAGCGGCGCCGTCTCCTGTCGTACCTACAGCGGTCCGATCTACCCCGGTACCGTCAGATCGTCGACGCCCTTGGACTGCGCCGCTAGCCCCGTCCGCGCGTCCAGCGCCTCGGGGCGGCGTCGTCCGAACGATACGGAGCGGGAATTCCCGCTCCTTTGTGCATCTGCGCGCATCGGGCAAGAAGCGCGCCATCTCGTAAGGAGGATGCAATGACCGAACCAACGACGCACCGCATCCAACTCGAGGTCGCCGGCCGGCCGCTGACGTTCGAGACCGGCTGGCTGGCCCGCCAGGCGGGCGGGGCGGTGACCGTGCGCTACGGCGATACGGTCGTCCTCGTCACCGCGACCGCCTCGGAAGCACCCCGAGAAGGGATCGACTTCTTCCCGCTGACCTGCGACTTCGAAGAGAAGATGTACGCGGCGGGCAAGATCCCGGGGGGATTCTTCAAACGGGAAGGACGTCCGGGGGAGAACGCCATCCAGTCCGCCCGCTTGATGGACCGCCCGATCCGCCCGCTGTTTCCCAAAGGCGTGCGCAATGACGTGCAGGTCATCGCCACGGTGCTCTCCGCGGACATGGAGAACGATCCGGCCATCCTCGCGATCAACGGAGCCTCGGCCGCACTGACGATCTCGAACGTCCCGTTCGAGGGACCCATCGGCGCCGTCCGGATCGGACTCATCGACGACGAGCTGGTGGTGAATCCGTTGATCCCCGATCGCGATGCCAAGAGCCGCCTCGACCTCGTCGTGGCGGCCAGCGACGAGGCGATCATCATGGTCGAGGCCGGCGCGGACGAGATCCCGGAGGCGCGGATCGCAGACGCCCTCGAACTGGCTCACCGGGAGATCCGGAAGATCATCGGCGTGCAGCGCGAGCTCGCCGAGCAGGCCGCCAAACCGAAGACGGCCATCCCGCTCGCGGCGGTGGACGAAGAACTGGCTCGGAGCGTCCGCGCGCAGGCCGAGCCCCTCATCCGTCAGGCACTGCGGGAACCGGAGAAGCTCATGCGGGAGGACGCGTTCCGGCAGGTCATGATGAGCGTGATGCCTTCGTTCCTCGAGCAGCATCCCGACCGGGAGCGAGAGATCGACGACGTCGTCCAGGCCGCCATCAAGGATGAAGTACGGCGTGCCATCCTGCAGGACGGCCGGCGTCCGGACGGCCGGGGTCTCCGCGACATCCGCCCGCTGCGCGCCACCGTTGGGCTGCTCCCCCGGACGCACGGATCGGGCTTGTTCCAGCGGGGTCAGACGCAGATCCTCACCGTTGCGACGCTGGGCACGGGCGAGGACGAGCAGATCATCGACGATCTCACGCTCCGCCAGCGCAAGCGCTACATGCACCACTACAACTTCCCGCCGTTCAGTGTCGGGGAGGTCCGGCCGTTGCGCTCGGCGGGGCGCCGGGAGATCGGGCACGGACTGCTCGCCGAGCGCGCCCTGGAGCGGATGATTCCCGATGAGACGGTGTTTCCGTACACCATCCGCCTGGTCTCGGAGACGTTGGAGTCGAACGGCTCGACCTCGATGGCCTCGGCCTGCGGATCGACGCTGGCCCTCATGGATGCCGGCGTGCCCATCAAGGCTCCCGTGGCCGGGATCTCCATCGGGCTGGTCAGCGGCGAGGCGGGCCGGATCGCGCTCCTGACGGACATCCAGGGCATCGAGGACGCCATGGGCGACATGGACTTCAAGGTCGCGGGGACGCGCCATGGCATCACCGCTCTCCAGCTCGACATCAAGACCAAGGGAGTGTCGGCTCAGACGCTGGCGCAGGCC
>DATDEG010000095.1:0-16347 GCA_036523465.1 bacterium | reverse complement strand
ATAACCGACGGTTTCACGTATGTCGTTTCCGACGGGAAAGGCGGGATCACCGCGTCGTTCGTCGTCGTCAACGTGCCTTGAGCGAGGGTGGGTAGAATCACCCTTAGAGGCTCAGCCTCAAACCCACGCGCAAAGGAGTCGGCAATGGCTCAAGGACGAAAGACGAGTGTGGCGCAGGAGCGGAAGAGGACGTCGGCACCGACGCGGGATATTCCCCAACGCGGCCGCACATTGACACCGGACCTCGCCATCACAGGCGCCGCCAAAGCGATCGAATTCTACAAGCAGGTGTTTGGCGCGCACGAAGTGTCGCGCTCTGTCGGTCCGGACGGGACCATGATCATGCATGCGCAGCTCGAGATCGGAGACTCTCCACTCTTCCTCGCCGACGTTTTCCCGCCCATGGAAGAGCAGCGCGGGCAGCGAGATCAACTGGCCGTCGGCAGTGCGGGCGGCCCGGAGCACTCCCGCGTGGTGCTCAACCTCTATGTCGAGGATGCAGACGCGGTCTTCGATCGCGCGGTCAAGGCGGGCGCCGAGGTCGTCATGCCCATCGCCGACATGTTCTGGGGAGATCGCTACGGCCAGGTCCGCGATCCCTACGGACACATCTGGGCCATCGCCACGCATAAGGAAGATCTGACCCCAGAGGAGATCGCGAAGCGAAGCGCCGAGTTCTTTGCGAACATGCCGCGATAGCCGGAGCCGACGTGGCATCGCGAGGAGAGAGCCCTGCGGCGAATCCCGCGGGGCTCTCTCACGCCGGCAGCAGCCACCGGTCAGAGGTTGCAGATCAGTTACAGGCTCGAGACCAACCGCGCCTCGCCGGGTCGGAACACGATGATGGTTGCGATCTCGCCCCGCTCAACTCCAAATCCGATCCGGCGCTCGTCGTAGAGATCCGTCTGAAACCCGGCGACCGTCCCATGGCCGGAGGCGTTGCCGAATTCCGCCTTCGCACTTGCGGCGGGTTGGCCCACGCCGAGCGACCTGCCGAAACGGAAGAGGCTGTTCGTGGTCGCCACCGCCGCGATCGTGTTCTCGCGCACGTAGACGACAAGTCCGAACCGTCCGTACAGGTGTACCGCGAACGTGCCCCGCTGCAGTACCTCTGACGGCAGGCCAAAGCGGGCCCGCAGGGACTGCACGCTGCCGCCCAACTGCACGCCCGCAATGGCCATCCCCGGGATGATCTTCGTCGGGGGTGGGGTGGGGACGGCCTGAGGCGCGGGTTCAGGCGCCGCGGGTTGCGGTGAAGGCGGCGGAGACTCAGGAGCCGGCTGTTGTGGCACTTGAGGCGGCTGGTCCGGTGGCGGTTGAGAAGGGGCGGGCTGCGCCGGCTGTTGCAGCGGCGGCGAGGGCTGCATCTGAGGAAATGCCTGCGCCGCAAGGCTGCCCACGAGCAAGAGCACGAGGATACCGGTACGAAGGATCATCGGCCATGCACCTCCTGAAACCACTCTCCGGCCGCCGCGCGGCCCCTCACCACGGTGATATTCACACTTGTACCCACGCCGGCCAGGCTTCAAGGCATCTGTTGCTGTCGTCCCGGGGCGACATTGCCTCATGCGCTCCAGGTGAGCCCGGCCGTGCCGGGGAAGTGAGGTTCTGCCCGATCTTCAGAAGGCCCACGGACTCGTACCGGAGGTCAAGATGGATGAACTGACGCTGCGACCACGGAGTGCGATCCCCGTCGAGCACACCTGGGACGCCTCGAGTGTGTTCCCCACCGATGAGGCGTGGGAGGCGGCCTTTAGGCAGACTGATGAAACCCTTCCGCAACTCCTGCGGTTCGCCGGACGTCTCGGCGAGAATCCGGCCATGCTGGCAGACTGGTTCGAGGAGGCGCAGAACCTCTTCCGAACGCTGCGCCAGGTCGTGGTCTACGCGCAGTTGGGCCACACCGCCGATACCATGGATCAGGACGCATTCGCGCGTGTCGATCGGGCCCGCGGGCTCATGGCACGAACCACAGGCGCGGCCGCCTTTGGGGATCCCGAGATCGTCTCCATCGGTTTCGCGAAACTCCGGCAGTGGCTCCGCGATGAGCCGCGCCTGCGTATCTACGAGCACTACATCGACCGGCTCGAGCGCCGCCAGGCACACCTGCGTTCTCCTGAGGTCGAGGCCCTGCTCGGGATGTTGATCGACCCGTTCCGCACCGCCTCGGCCACGCACGGTGTCCTCGCCGATGCGGACCTCACCTTCCGGGCTGCGCTGGGGGCGGATGCCGCACGGCCGATCGAGGTCGGCCAGGGGAATCTCGGCGCGCTGCTCGGACATCCCGATCGCGAAGTGCGGAGGACGGCCTGGGAGAGCTACGCCGACGCGCATCTGGAGCATAAGAACGCGATGGCCAACTGCATCGCCGCCGGCGTGAAGCAGAACGTCTTTCTGGCGCGGGCCCGCCGCTATGAGTCGGCGCTGGACGCGGCCCTGACGCCGCACGACATCCCCGTGGCCGTGTTCCACAATCTCCTCGCCACGTACCGCCGGAACCTACCGGCCTGGCATCGCTACTGGCGCGTCCGCAGGCAGGCACTCGGCTATGCGCAGCTGCACCCATACGACCGCAACGCGCCGCTGACGTCGAGCAAACCCACCATCCCGTTCGTCAAAGCGGTGGAATGGATCTGTGACGGCATGGCTCCGCTGGGCGCAGAGTACGTGGGCGTGATGCGCCGGGGGTTGCTCGAAGAGCGCTGGGTCGACATCTATCCCAACAAAGGCAAACGGGCGGGGGCGTTCTCGACGGGCGGGCCGGGTACCCACCCGTTCATCCTCATGAGCTACGCCGACGACGTCTACAGTCTCAGCACGCTCGCCCACGAACTCGGCCACTCGATGCACTCCTACTACGCGTGGCGCACCCAGCCGGTCGTCTACGCCAACTACTCGACCTTCGTCGCCGAGGTCGCATCGAATTTCAACCAGGCGATGGTCCGGGCGCACCTCCTCGCCGCGCATCCGGATCGCGAGCTGCAGATCGCCATCATCGAAGAGGCTATGGCGAACTTCTATCGCTACCTCTTCCTCATGCCGATCCTCGCGGCATTCGAGCTGGAGATCCACCAGCGCGTGGAACGCGGCGAGGGATTGACGGCGAAGAGCCTGATGAGTTTGATGGCCGATCTCTTCGCGGAAGGATACGGTGGGGAGGTCGCCCTGGACGCCGACCGCGTCGGCATCACCTGGGCCGAATTTCCGACGCATCTGTACCTGAATTTCTATGTCTTCCAGTACTCGACCGGCATCTCCGGAGCCCACGCGCTCGCCGACCGGGTCCTCCATGGACCGGAGGAGACCGTCGACGCGTACCTCGAATTCCTCAAAGCCGGCGGGTCGCGGTACCCGATCGACCTCCTGCGGTCTGCTGGTGTCGACCTCGCCTCCCCGGAGCCGGTGGAGAAGATGTTTGAGATCTTCTCAGCGATGGTCGCCCGGCTGGAGGCGCTCGTAACATGACACGGTAAGTTGAAGTAGCTGGCCTCCGCCACGCGCTCGGCGAGGTGACGCTGTTACAATCTCGACAGACTGGCAAAAACCATGCATGAGCGTTAAGATGCGAGATACCTTCGGCTCAACGTTATCAAGTTCGACTCCGGGACGATGACATTCAGCCAGACGCGCCGGCCGTCGTCCTCGGGCAGCAAACGCGATCATCGTGGTGCGCGCGACGATCACAGTGGGCGGGAGGCTGCTGTTCACGACGACGTCGGCGCAGCGCGTCATCACCGGCGGCTATCCGACCGAAAGCATCGAGATCGTCGTCCAGCCCGTACGCTGAACTCACCACCGTCCGGTGCGAAGAACCACCCGGGCTCGGACGCTCTACCAGTCGCGACAGCACTAACAGGGGCACGTGAAGGGAGCAGACCGCGATGAGACTCGGGCGCAGCCGGCGCAGCGAGAACGTGGAAGATCGCCGAGGGATGGGAATCCCTCGAGGCGTACAGATCGGCGGTGCGGGCGGGCTCGGGCTGATCCTGCTGGTCGTCGTCGGGATGCTCTTGGGAGTCGATCCAACCGCCATACTCCAGACGGGAATCGGCACGTCCCCCTCCAACCCAACCGACCAGGCCTTACCCAGGGGAAGCGGGCCGGATTCGATCCGCGACTTCGTCTCCGCGGTCTTGGGCGAAACGGAGGACGTCTGGACCGAAGTGTTCCGGGCGTCCGGCCGCGCGTACGTCCCGCCAAAACTGGTCCTCTTCTCTGGGGCGGCAGAATCGGCGTGCGGACTTGCGCAGTCGGCGATGGGCCCGTTCTACTGCCCGCTCGATCAGAAAGTCTACCTCGACTACAGTTTCTTCCGCGATCTCGACGCGCGGTTCGGCGCGTCCGGTGACTTCGCCCAAGCCTACGTCATCGCCCACGAAGTTGGGCATCATGTCCAGACTCTGCTCGGGATCACCGACCGCGTCCAGAGGCTCCGTGAGCGATCGGGCCAAGCGGCCGGGAACGAGCTGTCGGTCCGGTTCGAGCTGCAGGCCGACTGTCTGGCCGGCGTCTGGGCCAACCGCGCCGACAGCGCGAGGAAGATCCTGGAAGCCGGTGACGTGGAAGAGGGCCTGGACGCGGCGAGCGCCGTCGGCGATGACCGGATCCAGCGCCGGACACAAGGGTATGTTGTACCCGACGCATTCACCCACGGCAGCTCGGCCCAGCGCGTGACGTGGTTCCGCCGGGGACTGGACACGGGCAACCCGGATGTCTGTGAGACGTTCTCTCGGTAGAGACACACAACCGCGTCCCGCGGGCTCTAATCCAGGCCGCAGGACTCAATCGCGGTAGGCCGGTAGTGTGAACCCCGCTCCTCGGCGTACCCGTCGGCCTGGCGCGCCGCCGCCGGGCTACGTACCTTGTTGATGCTTACGTGAATTTTCCATCAAGGTTGCAGGAAAAGTGGACCTCGTGGACGAAGAACCTGGAATTACTGACAGTCGTGTGAACTCTCGGGGAGGAGCCATGGGAGGGAAAACCCGGCGTACCACGCATCGAAGTGCTTCGGGAAAGAAGCTATACGCCGTTCGAGACTCGAAAGGTCGGTTTACGGATATCCAGACCTACAAACGCGCACACGGGCGTGATATCAAGCGCAAGGCTCGGGGCGAGTCGTAACCCAACGTTCATGTAGTCGGTTCCGGAGGCGGCTACCGCCGCCTCAGACGTCCCAGTGTCACTGACGGCACAACCGCAAAGCTGATACGGGCGAGCCAAGCCGCGGTACCCACATCCGACAGGGAGGAGTATCATGATCGGACTTTTGTGGACGATCATCATTGGTCTCATCGTTGGCGCCATTGCCAAGTTCCTTCTGCCGGGCGCTGATCCGGGAGGGTTCTTGGCCACGGCCCTCATCGGCATGGGCGGGGCGCTGCTGGCGACGTACATCGGGCAGTTCTTCGGATTCTATCAGGCGGGGCAAGGCGCAGGATTCGTCGGCTCGATCATTGGAGCCGTCTTGCTTCTTCTGATCTACCGGGCCGTGGTGCGGAGGAGATAGGATCAGCGGGAGGAGGAGCGCACATGGGGATTCTCGACGAGTTGATGGGTGGCGGTCAGCGTCAGAAAGAGTTCCAGGATTTTGTGAGTCGGTATGATCAAGGCCCCCCATCAGAAGGGTACTCCGATCAAGAGGTCATGACCCGCTACAACGATGTCGCCCATGCGGTATCGGACGATGACTACCGGACGGCCGCGCAAGACGCTCTGGCGCGGCTCTCGCCGCAGGACCGGACGGGACTCGCCGAGCTGCTCCAGCAACGTGTCGGCCAGATGGGCGTACAGCTTCCCGGGCCTTCGGGGGCGCAGGGGCTGGGCGGTCTTGATCTCGGCGCCCTGGCGCAAGTCCTCACCGGTTTGCACAAACAGCCCGGTCAGCTTCGCTCAGTGCTGACCAGTCAGCCGGGGCAAGAGAAGGGGACGGCAGGTCAGCTTGCGTCGGTCTTCAGCAATCCTGTGGCCAAGGCCGTTCTGGCCGGCATCACCGCCATGGCCGTCAGGCGCGTGATGCAACGCCGGTGACTATCGGGATGCGAAAGGCATGATGGCCCCTCAGGAGTCTAAGGATCTCGCGGCCCGTCTCTACCGGTTGGAACAGTCCCACCGGTGGTGGCAATTCGGAACCCTGCTCTTCGCCGCCGTGGCGGTTCTTGCGTTGGGGACGGAGTCGCAGAAGCAGGCTGCCGCGCAGGAACCACGCACGGTTGCCGCCCAGCGGTTCGTGTTGATGAGCCCTGGCGGCCGGGGGGCCGGGGCGGTGATGGAGTTCACGAGCCGGGGGCCGGAACTGACGTTCCTCGATCCGGGTGAGAAGCCGCGCCTGCGAATTGGGGTCGATGAGACCGGCCCCGGGATCCATCTACTCGACGCGCGCGGGGCCAAGCGGGCCAGCGTCGCGTTCTTCTCCGGCGAGCCCGCATTCGTGCTCTACGATACGGCGCTACGGGTGCGGGCGGTGGTGTCGCTCGTCAAGGACAAACCCACGATTACGTTGTTGGACGAGAACCGGCGGAAGGTGTTCGAGGCTCCTTAGGAGGGCTTGTCATCTGGGATCAAAACGAAGTGGCGGAGCGGTGATATCAATTAGACGAGGATGGGTGCTGCTCACGATGACTGCCGTTATCCCTGACGCGGCCATCGCGGCTCCTGAGGCATCGAGTATGACAACCGCGGGTTGGTCGTCAATCCCAACCCGGCCTTCTCTGTGCAGGTGTGGGTGAACATCGATCCTCCCCGATCGCTACGATCAACGCAACTATCTTCAGGCGGGGCAGGTGAGATCGTATCCTGCACCCGGAGCCGGCTACGGCTTCACGGTCGCTCCCCCACGAGGCAGGATCGCATCTTCGTCATCGCCGTAGCACGCCCCCTCATGCTGCGCGGCGCTGACATGCGCCCCCTGCGGCGGGACTTTGGGGATGGTGGGGATCTGCACCCGCGCGACCGCAGGAAGGGGGGTGAGGTGCTTCCCGCCCGCCCCGACCACCGCACACGGGCTGATTGATTCGGCTCGTGCTTCACGGCCCTTCGGGGATCGGGAGCGCACCGTCGGGCCCTGAAAGGATGCAGAATCACCTGTCCACCCTATGGGCGCCCCTGCTCTCACCGGGCTACGGTGGGCCGGGAGGAGCGTCAGTGGCGATCTCACTCCAACTGCGTGCACTCATCATCGGCATCATCGGCGGGTCATTCGGCGGCCTCGTCGGGTTGGGCGGCGGGGTGGTCATGGTTCCGCTGTTCACGATGTGGGCGGGCCTCTCCCAGCACGAGGCACACGGGACCAGCCTGGCGGCGGTCATCGTGACCGGGACGGTCGGGGCCTGGCTGTACGGCAACCACGGCCATGTGTTGTGGGCGAGCGCCGGCTGGCTGGCCGCGGCCTCGGTCGTAGCCTCATTCTTCACAGCGCAGTACGCGGCGCGTATCTCGGGTGCGCGCCTTCGGATCTTCTTCGGCGCGTTTCTATTCGTTGCCGCCGTGATGCTGCTCGTCAGGGACCATCTGCCGCTAACGACGGTCAGCCACGGACAACCCGCCGTCTGGATCTTGACCGTTATCGGCGCGTTCGCCGGCGCGATCGCCGGTCTCATGGGCGTGGGCGGAGGCGTGCTGGTCGTCCCGCTGCTTGTACTGGGTACGGGGTTGGGTCAGCACATCGCCCAGGGAACCTCATTGGCCGCGATGATCCTTACGGGCGTGACGGCCACCGCCGTCTATGCGCGTCACGGCCACTTCAGGAAGGACATCATCTATGCGCTGCTCCCCGGGGTCGTGCTGGGCAGCTGGATCGGGAGCCACGGCGCGATCGAGATCCCGGGGTCGACTCTCCGCGTCCTCTTCGCGCTTATCCTGATCTGGCTGGGGAGCCGCTACACGGGCTTGACCTCAGCGCTGAAGTCGCTGCGCACCTCTGGCGGCTTGAAGCATCAGGCAGCACTCCCTCACAAGTAGACGGCCGTCTCCACAGGTCTCGAGGAACCAACGCCTAGAGTCCGGAGGAGCGCAACGGCCTGACACTCGAGATCCCTCAGACTCTCTGTCGCTGCCCCACGGGCCTGCGCGCCGAGGTCCTCCGCCCGCCTGGACAGTTCCGTGGTCCGAGATTCCCACTGACTCCGGTCACGCTGGGCGAGCGCCAGACCGGCCTCGAGGCGGGAGCGGATCTGCTCGACGGAGTGATCCCGGTCGTCGATTCTGGCATGAAGGGCGGCGCCGCTGGAGGGCAGGTTTGTCGGGGAATCGAAACTCGATGCCATGCGCCCCACGTCATCCTCATCGAAGTTTGTGGGAAGTTTGCTTCTGCGCTACTCCCGATTGACTCTGCGGAGCCGGCGGAGCTGACTACCTCCCCCGCGCGGCGGGCATGACGGAGACGCAGAACATGGCGATGCTCGGCGAAGCAAAGGGAATCCCACACTATCCCTGCCCGATGTGCGGGTCGCCGGTCTACTCATCGGCGCTAAACTGCCCATCCTGCGGCACGGACCTCACCCGCGCCGGTGTCGTACTCTCGTCATCCGGCGGCTCATCCGTGGAATGGAAGCCTCCCCGGCGCCGCGGGGTGTGGGTGGTGGTGATCGCGGCGCTGCTCTTCGTGCTCGCCGCGGCTGCCGTGACGGTTGGGCGGCCCTGGGTGGAGCCGTTTGCCTCCCCGGGGATGAGCGTGGCAAAAGCCGCAGCCGCATCTGTTGCGCGCTTGGCCGGATCAGCACTTCATACGGCACGGACGTTCATCGCCCAGCTTCCCGGCCGGATCCGGCCGGCGAGCACGCCGTCACAAACCCCGAAGCCCACCGCCGCGAAACCGGCGGCTGCCTCTCCGCAGCCGGCAGTGGCAGGTGGGGAACCCTCTGCCGCTGCGCTCCCGAAGCCTGCAACACCTCCGGTGGCTGCGACGCCGGTCGTTCTCACACCGCCAACGCCTCCGCCCGCCACGCTCAGCATCTCGTCCAATCCGCGGGGGGCCAGGATCCAGATCGACGGGGTGGCTCGTGGTGTTACGCCCCTGAAATTGAGCCGGCTGCAGGCCGGTCCACACCGGGTGCGGGTCAGTTATGAAGGCTACCGGCCTGTGGTCCGTACGGTCAGATTGGAACCGGGGAAGACCGTCACGCTCGGCCTGAACCTCCCCGTCCAAACGCCTTCGAAGGCTGCGGCGGGGGTCGTGAAGCCGGCCCCCGTCCAGCCGAAGTCGGCTCTGCTCGAGGTCGGGCGCTCCGCTCCGCTCATCGCGGCCAAGGACCGGGTTGGGCTCATCTATCGCACAGCGGACTACCGGGGCCGCAAGTTGTTGCTGGTCTTCGTGCCGAATCTGGACGGCAATGCGAAGCGGATCATCCGCGAGCTGAATGCCCTGCGCTCGTCCGAGGCCGTCAGCGGAACGATGGTCGTCATCATGCGGCCGGACCGGGCCGCGATCAGGCAGTTCATCCTGACCGAGCACATCCAGGTTCCCATCCTGTTCGGCAATCCGGCGGTCGCCCGCGCCTATGGGGTCTCCGGGCAGCAATCCGTCCTCTATCTCGTCTCAGAGCAAGGATACGTCGTGCGGCGTCAGGCCGGACGGATCGATCCCCGCGCAATCGCGAACTGATCGGGCCCCCACGACCTCACTCTTACAGAGTTCCCCGCTCGTCGCGGGCCAGCCCGCGGGTATGCGCAGGTTGACCCACTACTGCGGCGATGGCGTGCCGAGGTAGCGCGCGGCGAACCCGAGCTGCCGCTCTACCTCACGAATGGCTTCCTCCACCACGGGTGCCCCATGCCCGGCATCGTACCGGTAGACCTCGTGGACTTTGCCAGATGTGCGGAGCCGCGCGACGTAGTTCTCGATCTGACGGATCGGGCAGCGCGGATCGTTCTCACCCGCCAGGATCAACAGCGGTACACGCACCTGGTCGACGTACGTGATCGGTGACCGCACCCGGTAAGCCTCGGGGATCGCTTCCGGCGTTCCGCCGAACAACGCTCTATCGTAGGCCTTCAACGGTTCCATCTCGTCTTCGTAGGCGGCGAGCGCATCCGCGACAGGGACGGCGGCGATGCCCAGCGACCAGAGCTCAGGATGCCGCCCCAGTCCCAGCAGGGTGAGATACCCGCCCCAGGACGCTCCAGCGAGGATGACCCGGGAAGGATCGGTGAGACCGCCGGCCACCGCCCACCGGTGCACGCTCACGATATCGGCCAGCTCGGTAAGACCCGGATTGCCCTGGATCGCATCCCTCCACCGGCGGCCATAGCCGTCGCTCCCCCGGTAGTTCACGAGCAGGACGGCAAAGCCGTGATCCACCCAGGCCTGCACTGTCGGAGCGAAGACATCACGATCGTGGGCCTCGGGGCCGCCGTGGATGAGGATGATCGTCGGGTGGGGCCGGAGCCCCCGCGGCTCGGCGACCAGCACATGGACGTCCCCCACAGCGGCATCGTCATACGGCCGGCCCCCAGGCGCAGGCTCGCCGCCGGATCTGAGCAACACCTCCCCGCCAGCGCGGACCTCGGTCGGCTGGGCCGCGCTGGACCAGAGGTGCCAGATGTTCCCGTCAGGATGGACCCGGGCGGCGATGATCGTGCCGCGTGGTGTCTCGATCCGCGTCAGAGCCAAGTCGCTCAGACTCAGGCGGAAGAGCTCGCTCCTCCCGCGGAAGTCGTGCGCGATGAGCAGCGCTGAAGCATCAGGATACCAGCCGGCGTCTACTTCCCCGGGCAGGTCGAGCGGTATCTCGGTAGTCCGGCCCGAGCGCGCATCCAGGATCAACGGGCGGGCGATGTCCTGCCGCTCGTGCTCGATGATCAGGCGTTGATCTCCGCTTACCGGCGACCATGCCCGGGCGATCAGGCCCCGCCCCGGCTCGTCCTCTAGATCGGCGACGACGCGCCCTGCCGTGTCCAGGATCCGGACGGCGGGATGCCGCGCATCGCCGCGCTCGCTGTGGTTGATCGCGAGGAGAGTATCGTCGCGTGAGATCCCCGCGACCCAGGCATGCTGCCGGTGGGCGTAGAGGACCGCGCCGGCGGTCCGTCCTGCGTCGGTGATCATCTGGATCGTCGCCCCTGCGTCACTCGAGCAGCCTATCACCGCAAACTCGCGGGCGAGGACGGCGCCGGCCGCATAGGCGGGCGGGAGCGGCACGGTCGTGGGCAGCCCCTGCCCATTGAACTGCTCGACGACCCAGCGCCCGAGTTCATTTCCCTTCTCGTCGTCGAACCACCAGATCGTCCGGCCCGCGGGGTCGATCCGGCCGGCATGCGGCCACGTGCCTGACGCGCGATCGGTCACCTGGCGGTGAACGCCGGTGGTCCGGTCCCATGCAAAGAGCTCCCACTTTCCGGTGGCATTAGTGCCGTAGACGACGCGGTGCGGCGCATCCCGGGCCCAGAGGGGAAGAGCGATGAGGCGAGGCGCGCGGAACCGGCGGCGCCAGGGCGCCTCGGTCGACGGGTGCGGTGGAATCACCCCTAGAAGGTTCGGCGGGGCGGTGCTAGTTCCGGCTGATGGAGAGGCGGCTGCGCGGACGCCAGCGCGGACCCGCAGCGAGCACCTCTCGCAGGTCCCGCGCCAGGAGCGGCCGGTAGAAGTAGTTGCCCTGCCCGCGGTCGCAGCCCGCAGCGCGCAGGGCCTCCACCTGCTCCGCCCGCTCGATGCCGCCGGAGATGACGGTCAGCTTCAGCGTCTTGGCGATCCCGACGATCGCACGGAGGATGGCGAGGTCTTCGCTGTCGTGGGCGATCTTCTGGACCAGCGCCTCGCTGACTGTCACGCTGTCGATCGGGTAACGCTTGAGGTGATCGAGCGACGCGCGGCCCATGCCGAAGTCGGTCAACCCGAGCTCCACGCCCATGTGCTTGAGAGTATGGAGCGTCGCGGTCGTCACCTCGCCCCCGACAACGGCACCCTCGGCGATCTCGATCTTGAGCGCTTCCGCGGGAATCCCCGCGTCGTCGAGCAGCCGCGTGATCTCCGCAATGAGCGCCGCCCGCGTGAAGCGCTTGCCCGACAGCGGCACGCTGACGCGGTAGGGGGCGCGGGGAGACTCCTGCCACCACGCCGAGGCCTCGCGCAGCGCGTCTTCCAACAGCCGGCTCTCGAATCGCTCGAGGAGCCCGCTCTCCTCCGCCACGGGGAGGAACTCTGCGGCGGGGATCGGGCCCCGGCGGGGATGATCCCAGAGCAGGCTGGAGGCGATCTCCCGGATCTCGCCGCTCTGCAGATCCACGACGGGCTGGAAGCGCACGCTGATCTCGCCCCGCTCGAATGCCCGCCGCAGATCGGTGCGGATGCGCAGCTCTTCAACCGACCGGCTCTTCGTCGTTCGCCGGAAAAGTTCGTAGCGGGCCTTGCCTCCGGATTTCGCCTGCTTCATCGCCAGACCGGCGTCGCGCACGAGGGCGTCGGCCCCTTCCCGCCACTCGGTGGCCACGACCATACCGATGCTGGCCGTCGTGAATACCTCTTCGCCGCCCAGCCCTACGGGCGCGGCGATCTGCTCGAGCAGCCGGTCTGCGATCCGGTTCACGTCCTCGGGCTGTTCCAGGTACTCGGCGAGGATCGAGAACTCATCGCCCCCGGTCCGTCCGACGAGGTCGCCCCTGCGGGTGACACCCCGCAACCGGTCGGCGACCGTCGCCAGGAACTGGTCGCCTCGTTCGTAGCCCAGGCTCTCGTTGATCAGCTTGAAATCGTCGAGGTCGAGCACGAGCAGGGCCATGGATCGACCGGAGCGGTGCGAGCGGGCGAGGGCCTTGTCCAGGAGCTCCACGAACAGCGGGCGCGTGGGGAGCCCGGTGAGCGGATCGTGCAGCTCCTGCGGGAGTGACTCCGCCGAGGGACTGCGTATCTGCGAGGCCAATCGATTCGCCGCATCGGTCAGCTCGTTGAGTTCGCGCACCGGCGCGTCCGGCACCCGGGCGTCCGCAGCGCCGCCGACCATCCGCTCGATCGCATCGCGGGCCTCACCCGCCCAGGTCGTGACCTCGCGGGCCGCGCCGCCCAGTACGGCATACAACGCCAGCGCCAGGATGATAGGCAGGGCCACTTCTAGTCCCAGTCTGGCCCAGGCCGCTACCGCCACGATGGCGCTCGCGCCAGGAGGCAGGCGGTCGCCGAACGCGGCCAGATAGGTCAGCAGACCGAGGAGTTCAACGAGGCCGATGACAGCGATGCTGAGCCCGACGGCCACCCGCATCCCGCGGAGGAGACGACGGCGAAGGCTCGGACGCGCGGTCAGCGGGAGCATCGAGACATCACTCGCCCTGTTGGACAGTGGTCGTCTGCTGCTCCTGGACGATATTCGCCGGTTGCTGCTGAACCGTCGACGCTGGTTGCTCCTGCACGGTGGTCGGTTGCGGATCCTGAACGATGGTCGGCTGCGGCTGGACCGCCTTCTTCTGCTGATCCGTGCCCGCCCGCTGCTCCCGGATCACGCGTGACGCCTCGGACGCCGTGATCCAGCTCGCCGAACTCTGATAGACGAGCCAGCGGAGGTAGCCGGACAACGACATGTAATTGGTCCTCGTGCTGAACGCACGCTGCGTGGACAGGAAGGGCAGCCCAGCAAGAATCTGTGTCACCGGCGCGGGTGCGAGGATGGGCGGTGCGGCGCCTGCAGGTGACGCGTTCACCGACGGAACCGCTGCTGCTGCAGATGGCGCGAACTTTGCTGTCCGCTGAAGGCCGGACACCTGGGCAGCCTGTCCCGGTGAGAAGACCACGATGACGGCGACGGCCTTGCGATCGACGCCGAAGGCGATGCCCAGGTCGTCGAACTGCAGCCCCTGGAATCCCTCGACCGAGCCGCGCTGGTACGTGGTCCCGAAGACCTTGATCGCATCTTCGGCGCGGAATCCCGGACCGACTTCGCCCGCGCGCATCAGGCTGTTGGAGGTGGAGACGGCCGTGACGATGCCCTCGCGGACGTAGGCGTTGACCCCGAACCGGTGCCAGACGTAGACGAGATCACGATCGGTCTCCAGCACCGCCGTGGGCGCACCGAATCGCGCCGCGACGGCGTCGATCGAGCTGCCGATCGTGATCCCGGCGAGACTCTTCCCGGCGATGATCGTGCGCGGCCCGGGCAGGGACGGCAACTGCTGGGCAATCACCGGGCTCGCCACCCAAGCGACTGTGATGACCAGGGCCAGACTGAGGAATGGAAGGGATGTGCCTCGCATCCGAAACCTCCCAGTAGGACTCAACCGCTCGCCCCGTCTTCGACTCTCTGGACCTCCATGGAGGATGCGATTCGATGGAAGATGCATGGAACATCAGCCTGGTCTGGAGGTCCTTGTAGAGGTACCCGTTGCCGGCGGCGCGCAGACCTCTTTCGGCAGGATGATTCCCGCCGTGGAGAGGAGAATATCCGGACGTATTTCCTCCAGGAGAGATCTATGAACGGTCCAATCCGCGCCGATCAGATCGGCAGTTTTCTTCGTCCTGCCGATCTGCTTGCCGCGCGCCAGGCCGGCGCCGATCCCGCCCGGCTCCGCGCGCTCGAGGACACGCACATCCGGCGCGTCTTCGCTAAACAGCAGGAACTGGGGCTGGACGTCTTCACCGACGGGGAGTTTCGCCGCCGCAACTTCATGAGCGACCTCACCGACGCGGTGGAAGGGTTCGACCTGGGAGACGCCGTGTCCAGATCGTGGCAGGGCGCCGCGGCGAAGGTCGCCAGCGTGACGGGGATCGTCGTGGACAAGCTCCGCCAGGTGCGGCGCTTGACAGCGCACGAGTTGGAGTTCATCAAAGCGCACAGCCCCGGGCGGTTCAAGATGACGCTCCCCAGCAGCAACCAGTTTCCGGCCATCGCGTTCAAGCGCGGCATCAGCGACAAGGTCTACCGCGATCACTCCGCCCTGCTCTGGGACATCGTACCGATCATGCACAGCGAGGTCGCCGCCCTGGCCGCATCCGGAGTGCCGTACATTCAGATCGACGCGCCCAGGTACAGCTATTACATCGATCCGAAGTGGCGGACGTTCGTCAAGAATGAGATCGGCGTGGAGCCCGACGCCGCACTGGACGAGGCCATCCGGGCGGACAACGCCGTCCTCGAGGGCGCGGGCCGCCCAGGAGTGACGCTGGCCATCCATCTCTGCCGCGGCAACAACCGCAGCCAGTGGTACGCCGAGGGCGGGTATGATCCGATCGCCGAGAAGCTCTTCTCCACCCTGAGGGTCGACCGGTTCCTCCTCGAGTACGATGACGAGCGCTCCGGCACGTTCGCCCCGCTCCGCTTCGTCCCGGACGGGAAGACGGTCGTCCTGGGGCTCATCAGCAGCAAGAAGCCACAGCTTGAATCTCAGCGCGACCTGATCGCGCGCATCAAGGAGGCGGCGAAGTACGTGCCGCTCGAGCACCTGGCCCTGAGCCCGCAGTGCGGCTTCGCCTCGGTGATGGAAGGCAATCTCCTCACGGAAGAGGACCAGTGGGCCAAGCTCCGCCTCGTCGTGGAGACGGCCCGCGCGGTCTGGCACTGACGAAAATGCACGAACGGCACGAGAACAGCGGAGGTGGGGGATGCGGACTTCGGCACTGCTGATCGTGGTGGCGGCTTTGATCCTGAGCGCGCTGCCGGGAGGAACCGCGGGGGCGCCGGCCGGAACGGTGCGCCTGGGGGCGGTGATCCCCTTGACCGGACGGTTCGCCGGCGGCGGGGCGCAGGTCCGCGCCGGTTATGAGATCGCGGTCGACGACATCAATGCCCGCGGAGGCGTGCGCGTCGGGAGTCAGACGGCGAGGCTCGAGCTCTCCGTCCTGGATGACGAATCGGACCCGACAAAGACCGTCAGCCGCATGGAATCCCTGGCCTCGCAGGGCGCCGTCGTCTACTTGGGCGGGTTCGGAAGCGACCTCCACGCCGCGGCGGCGGGCGTGGCCGAGAAGAACAAGATCCCGTACTGCGGGGTGGCGTTCGCTTTGCAGGCCGTCCATCAGCAGGGCTTCAAATACCTCTTCTCTCCCTTCATCAAGTCGCCGGCGATCGCGGTGGGCACCTACCAGTTCCTCAACGGCACGATCCCCGCCGCGCAGCGGCCTCGCCGGGTCGCGATCTTCGCCGAGCGCACGGATTGGGGCCGGGAGCTGGATCGTCTCTGGACGGCCCGCTCCACTGAGAACGGCTATCAGATCGTCATGTCCGGCGAATACACCGTGGGGACGAGAGACTTCTCCGACCTCATTCTCCGGGCGAAGGCCGCGAACGCCGACGCCGTGTTTTCCGTGCCCACACCGCCGGACGGCATCAGCCTCATCCGCCAGATGAAGGAGTTGGACTTCAACCCAAGGGCCATCCTCATGATCAGGGCGGCGGATGCAGTCTCGTGGAACCAGGCCCTGGGGAAGGACGG
>DATDEG010000094.1:0-1869 GCA_036523465.1 bacterium | reverse complement strand
TGCTGTCCATCGTACCGCGCCGCCGCACAGAGTTGCTCGGCCGCCTGCACCTCCTCTGGGGCCGTGACCACCTCGAGGATGAGGTTGCCGGGGTCCGTCTCCGCCGGTTTGCATCGGCATCCGTCCCGCCCAACGCGGCAGCGATCCCGAAATGGGTCGAGGCCGTAGCGGACGCTCTGAAGCTGGAGGGGCGCGAGACGGTGCTCGATACGGCCTGTGAGGAGGGTTTCATGGCCGTCGCCCTGGCCCGCCGCGGGGCCCGCGTCATCGGGATCGCTCCTGATCGCACGGCGATGCATCGCGCCTGGGATACCGCCGCTCAGAACGAGGTGACGACCTGCGTGTTCTACACGCGCGCGCCGGAGGGCGTCATCGAGAAGCTCCAGGCGCGGGGCGAACGCTTCGAGGCCGCCCTGCTCAGCTCGCGCGAGGGGCCCACCAGCCGCAGGCTGTTCGATCTCCTGGTCCGCTCCGGTGTGCGCCGGTTGGCCATCACCGGATCGTCGCTCCCCCTGCTCGCTGCGGATCTGCGGACCGCGGCGGAAGCGGGGTATCAACTCAAGGCGGTGTATCCGGTCGATCTCCTGCCGCAGACCAGCCGGATTCACTGCGTCGCATCGCTGGTGCACCAGGCATCCTCAACGTAAGGGAGGCGTCTCGTGTCACGGTTTGCATCCGTTCATACATCGCTCCCCGGTCCGAAGTCCCGCGCCCTGCTCGAACGCAAAGAGCAGGCCGTGAGTTCGGCCATCGGCATCCACCTGCCCGCCGTTGTTGACCGGGCGGCCGGCGCCCTGCTCTACGACGTGGACGGCAACACCTTCATCGACCTTTCCGGCGGGGTGGGGTGCCTGAACGTCGGCCACTCCCACCCCAAGGTCATCCGCGCCATCCACGGCCAGGCCGCGCGCTACACCCACACGGACTTCAGCATCGCGCCATACGAGTCGTACGTGCGGTTGTGCGAGACGTTGTGCCGGCTTGCCCCCGGGCCCCGCCCGAAAAAGGCCATCCTGTTGAACTCGGGAACCGAAGCCGTCGAGAACGCCGTGAAGATCGCCCGCGCCGTCACCGGCCGCCCCGCCCTCATCGCGTTCGAAGGCGCCTTCCACGGCCGCACGTACATGAGCCTCTCCCTGACGAGCAAGATCGATCCCTATAAGCGCAACTTCGGACCATTCATGGCCGACGTCTACCGCGTGCCGTTTCCGGACCCCTACCGGACGCCCGACGGGGACCCCACCACCCGGACCATCCGGGCGCTGGAACACCTTTTCATCGCGCATGTGCAGCCTGACCGGGTCGCAGCCATCGTCGTCGAGCCGGTCCTGGGCGAGGGCGGCTTCGTGGTGCCGCCATCCGACTTCTTCCGCCGGCTCCGCGACCTCGCCGAACGGCACGGGATCCTGCTCGTCGTCGATGAGATCCAGACCGGGATCGGGCGCACGGGCCGGATGTTCGGCATCGAGCACTTCGGGATCGAGCCGGATCTCATGACGGTGGCGAAGTCCATCGCCGTCGGTTTGCCCATCTCCGCCGTCATCGGGGCGCGCGAGCTCATGGACGCGCTGCCCGAGGGCGCGCTGGGCGGCACGTACGTGGGCAATCCGGTGGCCTGCGAGGCGGCGCTTGCCGTCTTCGAGGTGATGGAAGAGGAGCATCTCCTGAAGCGGGCGGGCGTGCTGGGAGCCCGGATGCTCGAGCGGTTCCGGAGAGTGCAGGAGCGGAGCGCGCTCGTCGGGCACGTGCGCGGGCTCGGCGCGATGGTGGCCATCGAGCTCGTGCTCGACCGGGCGACGAAGGAGCCTGCTCCGCGCGAGACCGCGGAGATCATCCGGCGGACGATGCGCCGGGGGGTGCTGCTCCTGC
>DATDEG010000093.1:0-6441 GCA_036523465.1 bacterium | reverse complement strand
GGTTGACTGCCCTGGACCAGGTCCGGGCCCTGCGCCCTGATGTCGTCCTCATGGATATCGCCATGCCGAAGATGAACGGGGTGGAAGCAACCCGGCGGATCAAAGAGGAGTTCCCCACCGTGCAGGTGCTCGCCCTCACGGTACATGACAACGAGGAGTACCTGTTCCAGATGCTGCGCGCAGGGGCGTGCGGCTACGTCCTCAAGAAAGCCCGCCCCGCCGAGCTCGTCGATGCAATCGAGGCCGCATCGCGGGGAGAGACCTTCTTGTATCCGTCGATGGCGAAGTCCCTGGTGGGCGACTACCTCCGGCGGGTTGAATCAGGCGAAGAGACCGACACGTACGCGCAGCTGACCACGCGAGAACGGGAGATCCTCAAGCTGCTGGCGGAAGGCTACACCAGTCCGGAGATCGCGGAACTCCTCCACCTCTCCGTGAAGACCGTATCGACGCACCGCCAGCACATCATGGAGAAGCTCGACCTCCACCGGCCCGCCGAGCTCATCAAGTACGCCATCCGCAAGGGGCTCGTCGAGGCCGACACCTAGCCCGCGGAGTCGTCAGCCGGCCTTCGGAACGCCGACCTCCATATCTTCCAGCCTCATCTCCGGCTCATCGAAGGCGAGGATGGCCGGTGCACCGCAGCCGGGACAGGCCCATTCGTGGGTCACGACGTAGGACTGGCCGCAGTGCGGGCAGAGGTGTGAGACCGGGCGGGTGACGACGCGCAGGTCCGCATCTTCCGCCGCGGTGCCGCGGCTGATGATCTGGAAGTGCGCCTGGATCACGTCGGGCTCGGCGTGAGAGGTGCTCGCCACGCTGAGGGTGATCTGCTTGATCGTCCGCGCTCCGGCCTGCCGCGCCGCCTGGAGCGCGTGGGCCAGGATATCTTCGGTGAGCCCCAGTTCATGCATGCTGTTCGAGCCTCCTCAAGAACGGCCGGCGGGCGCGCGCCGCCAACCTTCGATGACGTCCAGCGCCCGCGCGCAGACCCGGGGGATCGCCGCGGCCACGAGCGGGTGCATCGCCCCGCCGACCGTGATCTCGTCCGCGGTCTCTACGGCCAAGACCGTGACGTCATCCGGTGCGCCGAGGTCGAGGGCGCGGGCGAGTTGGAGCACTTCCTGCAGCCCGACGTAGTGGGGCGACGGCCCCGCCGGGGTGATCAGATCGGCGGCACGGAACTCGTGGATCGTGCCCGGGTCGGCCGTCCCGGTGCGGATGGCGTCGATGAGCAGGAGGTGCCGCCCCGCGCCGCTGACGTAGTCGAGCAGGGCGAAGCCGGCGCTGGGCGCGTAGACCACTTCTACGTCTCGTCCCGCCGTCTCGGCCAGGCGATCCGCCGCGGCCCGCCCGAGCGCGTCGTCGGCCAGGAGATCGTTCCCCAGACAGAGGACACGGATCGCCGGCGGCATCACGCCGCCCTGCCTTCCCGGTGGATCGAGCCGTCCGTGTCCCGCCGCAGTGTGGTGACAACCTCGCCGGTATGCTCGCGTACCCTGACCAGCAGCGGCATGCTTCCGGGCAGGCTGTGCGTCGCGCATCCGTGGCACGGATCGTACGCGCGGAAGGCCATCTCCACCATGTTGAGGAGCCCGTCGGAGATCTCATGGCCCGAGAGCAGCCCCTTGGCGGCTTTCTCCACGCTCATCGCGATCCGGGCGGAGTTGTTCTGGGTTGCCACGATGAGGTTCGCCTTGCGGATCACGCCGCGCTCGTCGGTCTCGTAGTGATGAAAGAGCGTGCCGCGGGGGGCTTCCACGACGCCCATGCCTTCGGTCGGCGTCTCGGTTGGCAGCGTGCGGATGTCGGGGGAGATGATCTCCGGGTCGCCGGCGAGCTCGCGCATGCGCTCTGCTGCGTAGAGCAGCTCGACGACGCGCGCCCAGTGGTTGGCCAGCGTGTGATGGACCGGCTTTCCGCCCAGCGTGGCAAAGTACTCCTCATAGGCTGCCTGGGCCAGCGGCGTGGCCAGTCCGTCGGCGGCGTTCAACCGGGCCAGCGGGGCGACGCAATACACGCCGCTGTCGGGTCCGTCGACGAACCCCTTCCAGCCGACCGGCTTGAAGTAGGCAAACTTCACGTAGCTCCACGGCTCGACGTGCTCGGCCACGTAGTCGAGGTAGTGCCGCGCATCGAACTTCGCGCGCTCCGCTGCGTCGGGGCCGACGACGCGCACCATCCCGTCGTAGAAGTTCAGCCGGTTCTTCTCGTCCACGAGACCCATGTAATGCGTGCGGTGTGTGAACGCATCGGAGACGATGAGCTCGACGTAGCTGGGGTTGGCCAGCACGACATTGTGAAAGACGTCGAGCGTGAAGCGCGCAAACTCGACGGCGTCGTCCGCCGTCTGCACGAACGTGGCCTGCTCTTCGGCCGAGATGCCCCGGGCCACGCCGCCCGGCAGTCCGAAGACGGGATGGACGACCTTGCCCCCGACGAGCGCGATGAGCTCACGCAGCCGCCGGCGCATGACGATGACGCGTTTGCCGGTCTCCACGCCGACACGCGCGATCACGCCGAGGACGTTCCGCTCTGCCGCGGGCGCCTGGGGTCCGACCACGAAGTCCGGCCCGCCGAGGAAGTAGAAGTGCAGCGCGTGGTCCTCCACCATGAACGTCGAGTAGATGAGCTCGCGGATCTTGCGGGCGGCGGGGGGCGGCGTGACGCGGTAGAGGTCATCGAGCGCCTTGGTCGAGGCCATGTGGTGCGCGGTCGGGCAGACGCCGCAGATACGCGATGTGATCTGCGGCATCTCTTCCGCGGGCCGGCCCTCGGCGAACTTCTCGAACCCGCGCAGCTCCGGGACCTGGAAGTATGCCCGTTCGACCTGGCCGAGTCGATCGAGGATGATGTCGATCTTCCCGTGCCCCTCCAGCCGCGTGATGGGATCGATGACGATGTGTCGCCGCTCCTCCATGGTCCTCACCGCATCCTTTCCGCGCCGCTGATCAAGCGGCCGCCGTTGCCGCGCGTTCCGCTCGCCGGCAGGCTGCGATCACCGCATCCGCAGGCACGAGCTCCCGGCCGATGCCGAGCCGCCGGGCCGGGATCCCCAGCGCCAGCCCCAACACCTGCGTGAAGTAGAGTACCGGGAGCGGCGGAGGCCCGCCCAGCGCCTCCCGCGCCTGCCCCTGGTAGCACTCCAGGTTGATCTGACAGAGGGGACACAGCGTGGCGATCACCTGCGCCCCGCGTGATGCGGCGCCGGCCACGATCTCGTGCACGAGGGCGAGGGCGACCGGCCGCTGCGTGGCGATGAGCGAGCCTCCGCAACACCGCAGCCGCTCCGGATACGCCACCACGCTCGCGCCTGCTGCGCCGAGCAGATCCTCAAAGAAGTGCACTTCTTCGGCTTCCGCCCCGGTGCGCTGCGGCCGCACGACCTGGCAGCCGTAGTACGGCGCGACGCGCAACCCGGCGAGGGGGGTCTTCACCTGAGCACGGATACGCTCCAGTCCTACGTCCTCGATGAGGACCTCGATGAGGTGCCGGACACGGACTCCCCCGGAGGTGCGCAGTCCCTCGACGGCGAGCGCCTCATTGATGTGCTCGGCGAGGTCCGGATCGTGTTGGATCTTGTGCGCGGCCGTGTGCAGGTTCTTGTAGCATCCGGCGCACGGCGCGACGAGATCCAAACCTGCGCGCTCGGCCAGGGCGAGATTGCGCGCGCACAGCGTGTACGCCAGGATCTCATCGATGTGGAAGTACGCCGTGGCACCGCAGCAGTTCCAATCCGCCACCTCGTGCAGCTCGACGCCGAGCGTCCGCGCCACCTCCACCGCGGACAGATGGTACGCGCGCCCCATCGTCTCCAGCGAACACCCCGGATAGTACGCGTACGCCGTCATGCCTGTCCTCCCACCGGCACGATGTGCCGCAGGATCCCGCGCAGCGCCCGGCGGTGCCGGATCCACCTCGGCCACAACGGCAGCCGCCCGCGCAGGAACAGGGCGCCGGCGACGCGGACCTCCTCCAGCGCCCCCCGCCAGCCGCGACGCCCAAGGTACGCCGGGGCCAGGGCCGGCTCCCAGGACCGGCCCGTGCGCACGATCATCCGCATGAACCGGCGCGTGAACTCCGGGCCGATCAACCCCGGCGCGTACCGGTTCCGCCAGATCGTGTAGCGCTTCAGTCCGTACATCAGGTACGCGATGTCGATCCCGGCCGGGCAGCGCACCGTGCACTGATAGCAGGAGGCGCACATCCAGAAGGTGTTACTCCGGAGCACCGCGTCGCGCTGGTCGGCCCGGATCATCGCGATCAACTGGCGGGGCGAGTGGTCCATGAAGGCGGCCACCGGGCAGCTCGCCGAGCAGGTCCCGCACTGGATGCAGGCCTGCACGGGGTTGGGCTCCGCGGTGTACAGCAGGTTGGCGATCTCCCCCGTGAATGACAGGCTCCGGGTCATCGCGTCCTCCTATGCGCCGGCGGCCTTCCGGCGCTCCGCCGCACCGAGCAGGGCGGCGATCTTCTCCAAGAGCACCTGCGGCTCGACCGGTTTCTCCATCAACTCATCCACAGGGACGAGGTGCGGATGCAGCGGCTCGCCGGGGAACAGGAAGGCGATCTGTTCCCGCAGTCCCGTGATGATCAGCACCGGGATGTCGCGGACGCCCGGGTCTTTGCGCATCTTCCGGGCGAACATCACGCCCTCGGCGCCGCGGCCCATGAGGATGTCCAGGAGCAGGAGGTCATACGGACGCGCCTTGAGTGCGTCGAATCCGTCCTTCGGATTGTACGCGGCGTCCACCGCGTAGCCCGCCCCCTCCAGGATGGCCCGGATCCCATCGACATAATCCGGATCGTCGTCGACGATCAGTAGCCGCTTTCCCGTCGTCATCGCGCCCTCACCCTCCTCTGTCCCTTCGAGCCCGACATCTCAAGCCGCCGCCTCCTGGACGTGCTCGGGCAGCGTGATGGTGAACGTGCTCCCTTCTCCCACCGTGCTCTCCACCGTGAGCGTCCCGCCGTGCGCCTCGACGATCCTCCGCGTGATGGCCAGGCCCAGGCCGCTCCCCGTCTCTCCCGCCGTGCCGGATCTGCCCCGGTAGAGACCGCCCGAGATCAGCGGGATCTCGTCGGCGGGGATGCCCACCCCGAAGTCACGCACCGTGATCCCGACGCTCCCACCGGTCGTTGCCGCGGTGAGGACCACGCGGGATCCGGCCCGGGAGTATTTGATCGCGTTACTCAGCAGGTTGACGACCGCCTCGCCCAGCGTCCCGGCGTCTCCGTTCACGAACGGCGAGAGATGGGGCAGGACGGTCTCCACCGTGATGTCCTTGCGCCCGGCGAGCACGCCGACGCTGTCCAGGGCCTTGCCCACGACACCGGCGATTTCGATGGGGTGGAAGGAGGCGCGGAGCCCTTCCATGTCCGTGGAGATCGCGCGGACCCACGTGCTGATCAGCGCCAGTAGGTCGGCGATCCGCCCCTGCAGCCGGTCGAGGCGCTGCCGCTGCGTCTCGCTCAGGATGCCGCCCAGATCGTGGGCCAGTACCATGAGGTGCTGCTGCACGGCGCTGAGCGGTGCTTTCAGCTCGTGAGAGACGATTGATGCGAACTGCTCCCGGAGGAGGTCGCGCTCACGGCGGAGCGCCAGCGCCTCCCGCTGGAGGCGCCGCTTCTCCAGACCGCGCGCCGTCACGAGCCGGAATTCATCGGGTGTGAAGGGCTTGGGAAGGAAGTCATACGCTCCCTTCTGCATCGCCTCCACCGCGGAGCTCAGCGTGCCGTAGCCGGTGATCACGATGGACACGATGCCCGGGTCGATCGCCCGGATCCGCTCGAGGACCTCGAATCCGCTGAGGCCCGGCATCTTCAGGTCGACGAAGACAAGATCAGGATGGAATTCTTGAAGCCGGTCGAGCCCGGCGCTGCCGTCCGCGGCCGTGCTCACGCAGTACTCCTTGTTCCCAAGGATCTGCGTGCAGGCGTCGAGCACGACCTCCTCATCGTCGATGATGAGCACGCGCGGCCGCTCGTCCATGCCTACGCTGCCTCCTCCGCGGCTGCAATCTTGGCGGGCCCGGCGGCCGTCGGGAACCGCACGGTGAACGTGCTGCCGCGGCCGACCTCACTCTCCACGGTGATCGTCCCGCGGTGTTCCTTCACGATCCCGTAGCTGATCGAGAGACCGAGCCCCGTCCCGTGCCCGATCCCTTTCGTCGTGAAGAAGGGGTCGAAGATACGGTCCAGGTCCTCCGGCGCGATGCCGTGCCCCGTGTCCGTGATGGCCGCCTCCACCGTGTGCTCCTCGGAGATGAACCGCGTGGTGAGGCTCAGACGTCCCGCGCCGGCCATCGCTTCCACCGCGTTGATGATCAGATTCATGAAGACCTGCTGCACCTGCGCGGGGTCGGCCGTGGCCGGAGGCAGCTCCGGCGCCAGGTCGCTTCTGATCTCGATGTTGTGGAACATCGCCTGCCGTTCCACGAG
>DATDEG010000092.1:0-6538 GCA_036523465.1 bacterium | reverse complement strand
GGCCCGATCGGCCAGCTCTCTGAGGCTCTTGGACAGGGTTGCATCACCTGCCTCCACGTCCCGGGGTTCGACGGCCTGGACGAGCCGTCCGGCCCAGAACACCACTTCGTCTCGTTCCGGGGACGGCGCGGCCCCGGCCGCGAAATCCCTCAGAATGTCCCCGATCTCGACCGCTCGAGCAACGACCGTCGCGAGCCTTACCGTCACCTCACCCGCAGTCGCGAGCGCAGCCTCAACGGCCTCGACCTCGCGCCGCAGGCGCACCGCGTGCTCACCGGCCTGCGCGCCGCCAGCCGTATATGTGGCCAGACTCTCCAGAACCGTCGCGGCGACGTCTTCACATCCCGCACACTGCGCATCCGGGTCCCAGGGTGTCTCCGCCACCTGGCGAAGCCCGTGGGCCAAGGCGATCAACGCGCCGGCCAGATTCCCGCTGTCCACCGTCGAGACATACCGCGGCCCCAGCGGGGCAAGGGTCTGCGTATCGTACCAATTCAGAAGGTGGCCTTCGAAGTGCTCGAGCGCTTCGATCGTCGACAGCATCCGCTCCACGCGCGAGGCGAGGTCTGTCGCCGAGATGTATCCCAGGTCATGCGCGGCCAGCGTGGAGAGCAGCCCCAGGCCGATGTTGGTCGGCGATGTCCGGCGGGCCAGCATCTCCTCGGGCACTTCCTGATAGGTGTCCGGCGGCAGCCCGTGGTCGTCCGGCCCCGCGAATGTCTCGAAATATCGCCAGGTCCTGCGGGCCAGGCGGCGCAGCAGCGCCCGATCGGCGGGACTCAGATCGAACCGCCGGGGAACAATCGGGCTGCTCAACCGGTAGGCGAATGCCGGGGCAGCGAGCCAGAGGGCGAGGAACGCGACGGCGGCGAGCGTCGCATCCGGTCGAAGGGCGATGATGGCGACGAGCAGGGCGAGGGCCAGCGCCGGGCTGACCGCCATCTCGATGATGAACCGCGCCACACCGTATCCCCTGACGTGACGGGCGACCCTCGCCGCGGTTTCCCACTCCAGCAGGCGGCCCTCGGCGGCGCGGAGCCGGATGAGTGTGACGACGATCGCATGCATGCTGCGGTACGCCTGGTAGACGAGGATGGTGATCGCCACGAGCACCTGCGCCGCGGCCATCGTGAGTTCTCGCCCAACGGTGCGCATGAACACCGACCATGGTTGGCGAAAGGCCGGTCCGCGGGCGAGCCGTAGGAGCGGCTGATACACCGGAAACACCATCACCGCGAGCGCCAATGCCGTCCAGGTCCACGCGCTGCCCGGCATCGCAAGCCACGCCGCGGCCAGAAACACCACGAGCACCGCCGGGATCAGGCTGCGCCGGAGGTTGTCCAGGAGTTTCCATCGGCTGAGCAGCGGAAGGCGGTTACGCTCCACGCCGCGTTCCACCGGGACCCAGGGGAGGAGCCAGGGGAGCAACTGCCAGTCCCCGCGGACCCACCGGTGATGCCGGTACGCGTAGGAGAGGACGCTCGATGGATAGTCGTCGACCACCTCCACGTCGGAGACGAGCGCAGGGCGCGCGAAGAGCCCTTCCAAGAGATCGTGCGACAGTACGGCGTTCTCGGGAACGCGGCCGGCCAGCACCTGCGTGAACGCGGCGACATCGTACAATCCCTTGCCCGTGTAGATGCCTTCGGCGAAGAGATCTTGATACGTGTCAGAAACCGCGGTCGTGTACGGGTCGACGCCGGTGTGACCGGAGAACACCCGGGCAAACAATGACCCGGCGATGCTCGACGTCGTCACGGTGACCCGCGGCTGGAGGATGCCGTATCCTCGGGTCACCCGTCTCAGGGTTGGGTCGACTTCCGCGCTGTGCAGCGGGTGGAGGGCGATTCCGATGAGCTCCCGCGCCGCATCCCGCGGGAGCCGGGTATCCGCATCCAGGGTGATACAGTAACGGATCTTCGGCAGCACGGAGAGGTCGCCGACCTGCCGCGTGTAGCTCGTATCCGCCGCGCCGAGGAGAAGACGGTTGAACTCCTCGAGCTTCCCGCGCTTGCGTTCCCACCCCATCCAGCGGCGCTCTCTCGGGTTCCACTGCCGGGTCCGGTGGAACAGGTAGAAGCGGTCGGTGCGCCCCTGGCCGTAGCGGGCGTTGAGATCTCGGATCCCTTCACGGGCGGCACGTAGGATGGCCGCATCATCCGGCATCTCCGCGGAAGGCGCATCGGCGAAGTCGCCGAGGATGGCGAAGTGGATCCGGGCGTCGGAGTTGCCCAGCGCCTGGACGGCGAGGTGTTCAACGAGGCGGCCGACCTGTGTGGCGCTGATCAGGAGGGCCGGGACGACCACCATCGTCCGGCCTTCCTCCGGGATGCCGCCGCGGAGATCGATCCGTGGCAGTCGCGATGGCGGCACCAGGGATGCCGCAACCCACTGGACGAGCGCTGTTGCCAGTTCGCTGGCGGGGAGGAGAAACAAGGCCGCGATCCACAGGTCGGCGCGCCATCCGGGGGCCAAGGCCATCGTCAGGACGATGCCCAAGGCCGTCAGGGCGCTGATACTTCCGAGATAGAACGCCACCGGACGGCGGAGGATGAAGCGGCGGATCCGCTGGCCCAGTCCGGGCTGGTAGGCGACATCGAGCTCGAGCCCCCTTCGGCCCTCCCCAATGAGGTGGTAGCCGACGTGGGCTTCCCGGCGTCCCCTGGGAAGGTGGTCCGCCGCCTGCCGCGCGCGTTCCACGCTGCGGAGCGCCGTACGCATCTGTGCCTGACCCGTGCGCGCGGAGAGCTCTTCAACGGTTTTGCGATACTGATCCCGGCTGGCGAAATCCATGTTGGCGAAGACGCCCGCCGGATCGCGGCGCAGGATCTGATCAACCAGGCTGACCCGTTCAAAGAACTGGCTCCAATCGAGCGTGGTACAGAAACGCAGGCTCGTGATCGCGTTCCCCATCGCCACCTGGCGTGTGGCCTGCCGCTGGTGCTCGGTGCGGATGACGTCCTCAGGCGTCAGGCCGTCGGCGGCGAGCCGCTCACTGAGCTCAAGGCGCAGCCGCGCCGCACGCGGGCCGGACTCCTGCAGGCGTCCCAGCAGCCGGACGACCGCGGCGGTGGAGAGTAGATCCGGCAGCCCCGGGACCCGCTCGCTTTCGGGCCGGGCCTCCAGCTGCGCGAGATGGCGATCGGCCTCCATGCGCCCGGCGCGGGTTTCGAGGATCTCTTCAGCGAGTCCCCTCACGGTCTCGATCAGCGCGACCTTGAGCATAGTCGGCCAGGCCCAGAGTTCGCCGATGGTCAACGGCTCCACGGTCTGGTACGACGCGACGAACTGGCTCAGACGGTGAAGGTCGAGGCGGCCGTCGCTCTGGCGGACGAGCTCGACCGCCATCGCGTAGATGCGCGGGGTCTCACCCAGCTCAGGCGCGACGACCGCGGGCAGCTCCAAGTAGTACGACTGCGGCAGGCTGATACGGATCTGCTGGAACTCGGCTTCGAGGACGTGGAAGTTGTCGAGCAGCCATTCCGCGGCGGACATGACCGCTTCCGCGCTCCGGACGTCGGATCCAAACGCGCGGTAGGCGTCCCGCAGGATCCGGACGTTGTCGTCAAAACGGGCGAAGAACTTCCGCGTCCCCCGGCGGGAATGCCTGGCGGGCGTGAGGCGGGCCGCCAGGGTCTTGGCGAGCGCGTCCAGACCTTCGACGCTGATGAACTCGCCGCGGACCGGTCGGGAATCCCGCGCCACATGGGCAGTCTGTGGCATGGATTGCCCCACACCGGCCATCGCACCCCGTCGGCGCCGAAGGAAGTCGATACGATTCTCCTCTCAGACCCAAATAACATCATAACCCGGAGCGCTGTGCTCATTGTCTCAATCCCCTGGGCCTCCTCAAGCGTGAGGCAAGCGGGTGAGCGATTGCGGGGTGGGTTAATGGGGTAGAGCTGAGATCGCCTACGCCTGATTCTCGCCGATGGCCTCGGCAACCACGACGCGGTCGCGCCCATCAGCCTTGGCACGAAATAGAGCCAGATCTGCGGCTTGCAGGATGATCTCGGCGGTTGAGCCATGCTGCGGAAAGGCCGCGACTCCCACCGACAAAGTCCCTGCTTTCAGGGAACGGGCTTGGTGCTGGACATCAAGATGCCTAACTGCTCCTCGCAACTGCTCGGCGCGCTGGAGTGTGACTTCTAGTGTGGCACCTGGCAGGATGAGTGTGAACTCCTCCCCGCCGTAACGGCAGGCGATATCATATTCCCTCGTAAGCTTTTGCAGGGAACCGGCCACTGCGCGCAGTACCGTATCGCCCGCGTCATGGCCATAAGTGTCATTCAACCGTTTGAAGTGGTCCAGGTCGAGCATCGCGACTCCAAGCGAGTGCTGGTTGCGGGTCGCCCGCTGCAATTCGCGTTCCAACGACTCTTCCAGGTAGCGTCTGTTGAACAGACCGGTGAGGGGATCGCGAGTAGAGAGGATCCGTAGTGTCTCGCGCAGTCTCAGGTTCCCAAGAGCTAGTCCGACTTGCCCGGCCACGGTCACGGCAAGCCGCTGTTTTGCCTGGCTTTCGCGCTGGCGTATTCCCTCCGGCTGACTCTGTGTCGGCGGGGTCAATTGCAGATGCAGGATTCCCAGGGCGTCATTCTGTGCCATCATGGGGACGCACAAGTAGCCGTCCGATCCAGGATGATGACGCACGTGATGGCAGTAGGCTCCAGAGTGGACGTCCGACACGACGTGCGTCTCTCCACGTCGCAGCGCCCAGCAGTCGTCGGGCGCGAACACGCGCTCGGTGGGCAGGGGCTCGCCCCAGACCGCGACAGCTTCCACAAAGTTGCGCGAAGCGCTCAACATACACAGCGCGCCGGGCTCATGAGGAAACAACCGTTGCATGCTCTCCGCAACGATGCCGTACGCTTCCTCGATGGTGTGAGAAGCTTGAAGCAGTTGTGCCATATCGCTCAGCGAGATGATGTCTCGCGTGCGCTGTTCAACTTGAATCAGGTTGGCTTCGCTTTCGCCTAGGGCCTCCTTGCTTTCACCTAGGGCCTCCTCGGCCCGCAGACGCCCTTTGGTCTGGCTCAGAAGTTCTCTCCTCCCGCGTCGCGACACGATCCAGACAGCACACACGAAGAGAGCGAGCACGAGTATGAGTCCGACTATCGCCGTGTACTCGCGAGGCCACACTATGAGTAGCTCGGCTGACTTGAAATCTGAAGGCCAGCCTAGACCGACGATGCCGACAATGGAGATGTTGAGCGGGACTGCGGTGACCTCTCGGTGCCGTGGCTTCTCGGAATCGGCGACCTTGGCCGGTGGCCGCTCGACGGCAGAGCGTACTGAACTCGTGGGAAGATTTCGCGATGAGGGGGCTCTGGAGGTCCCCTCGAGGTACCGATACCAGTCCTGAATACCTTTCACGGCATCGCCCCAGCTAACGCGTATTCTCCGACGATTTTTCCCAGAACTCGCCGCGTTAGGGCGAAACCTGGCTTTGGGCATTCGTGACGAGGCGTCCGATCCCTTCTAATCAAGCGCCATATAATCAATGCGTCAGGGCGTTGCGCTCAATTCAATCCTGAGCATGGGGTAAGTGACCGCACGATCGCGGCGACCCAGCGCATCCACCGTTTCGCACGCTCGAACGTTTCTCACCCGGCTTTTCGAAGACGTCTGCGGTACATCCGGACGATTTCCTTCGTCGTGGTGGCATCCGCGGGAGCCTTGTCGTCGCGCACGCGGGTCATGCGCGGGAAGCGGATCGCCAAGCCGCTGCCCCTGCGGAAGACGTCCCATCCCGCGGTATGGATGGGGCTGAGCGTGATCTCGGCGCCGATCACCTCGAAGACCAGCGCGGGGTCGAGCCAGACGTCGGGGTTCAGCCGGCTGTCCACACGCGGATGGCGCTGCGGCCGCTCGAAGCGTCGCAGCCGTTTCGGAAGACCGGCGAGGAACTCGTCGGTGAACCCCGACCCGAGCTTGCATACCGTCCGGAAGACGTCATCATCGGGATCGTAGGCGGCCATGAGCAGCGCCCCATACGCCCCTCCGCGCCGCCCCCGGCCGTGGAACGCGCCCACGACGACCAGGTCCACGGCGTCGGTCATCTCGCTGCGGTACTCGCGCTTGAACTTGATCCACTGCCATCCCCGGGCGCCGGCCCGGTACACGCCGCCGGTCGCCTTGCAGACCAGTCCTTCGCAGCCATCCTGCACGGCCTGTTCAAAGATCTCCTCCAATTCCTTCTCGTCGGAGACGATGCGATACGTAGCCACGCGGAACCGTGTGTTGGCCTGCACGATCTCTTCCAGTCTCTTGTGCCGGCGTTCGTAGGGTTGCTCGGTGAGATCCTCTCCGTCGGCGTAGAGGGCGTCGAAGACGAACAATGCGGTGGGGATCTGCTCCATCATCTCTTCGATCCCGTGCTTGCGGCGCCGGTGCATGAGCTCCTGAAACGGACGCAGATCGCCGCTCGCGGGGTCGATGGCGACGACCTCCCCTTCGATGATGGCCTCACGCGCTCCAAGATGCCGGCGCGCCAGTTCGGCGACGTCAGGATACTGCGGGGTGATCTTCTCCAGGC
>DATDEG010000091.1:0-3535 GCA_036523465.1 bacterium | reverse complement strand
ATATTGCGACAGAGGCTGCCGCTCCAGGAGATGCCAATGACCTCGTTCGCTTCGCGCGCGCTGCTGCCCGCCGGCCTCGTGGTGGGAATCGTTTCCGGATGCGCCCGTGCCCACGGCAAGGGCCAGGGGGACATGGCGGATACCACGCCATCCACGCCGCCCCCGCCCTCCTCGACCGTGACCTCGGAGGACATCCAGCGGACGCCCACCATGTCGATCGAGCAGCTCTTGATGAGCCGGTTCCCCGGCGTCGACGTCACACGGACCGCCGACGGCGGCATCTCGGTTCGTATCCGCGGTACGACCTCGATTCTCGCCAGCAGTGAGCCGCTGTATGTGCTGGACGGCATCCCGATCCAGCCGGGACCGAATGGAAGCCTCAGCGGGATCAATCCGTACGACATCGAATCCATCGACGTCCTCAAGGACGCCGCCAGAACGGCGATGTACGGCGGCCGTGGCGCCAACGGGGTGATCGTGATCAAGACGAAGCGTCCCCCTCCTCGTTCACCGTAACGCTCGGCCGTCCGCCGCGAACAGGGGAGCATGTCGCACTTCTCCCTGTGGCCCTACGGGCTTCTTGTCTCAGCACTCGCCTCGTGCAGCGGCTCTCCGGGGACCGAGCGGGCGGCGGCCGCCGCGACGCCGGCGTGGCTCGTCGAGCGCGCCCGCCAGGAAACCGAGCTGGCTGCGCGATCGCAGGTGGTGCACGACTTCCGGTTCACGGATCAGCGGCCTGCCAGCGGCATCACGTTCGAGAACCGGGTCGTCGACGACGCGGGCAAGGCGTACAAGCTGGCCCACTATGACCACGGATCCGGACTGTGTACCGCGGACGTCGATGGCGATCGCCTGCCCGATCTCTATTTCACCACCCAACTCGGCACCAACGAACTCTGGAAGAACCAGGGCAACGCTCGGTTCGTGAATGTCACCGATGCGGCGGGACTCGGAATGCCGGACGCGATCGCGGTCGGATGCTCGTTCGCCGACATCGACAACGACGGCGATCCCGACCTCTTCGTCACGACGGCGCGCCACGGGAACCGGCTCTTTGAAAACCTCGGAAATGGGAAGTTCCGCGACATCACCCAAGCGGCAGGAGTGGGATACGTCGGCCACTCCTCGGGCGCGGTCTTCTTCGATTATGACGGCGACGGCTTGCTCGATCTCTTCGTGACCAACGTGGGGATGTACACCAGCAACGAGCGGGGGCCCGGCGGTTACTATGTGGCGCTGGGCGACGCGTTCATGGGCCATCTGCACCCCGAACGCGCCGAAGCGAGCATCCTCTACCGCAATCGGGGCGGCCACCGCTTCACGGACGTTTCGCGCGCGGTCGGGCTGGTGGATAAGAGCTGGAGCGGCGACGCCACGGCGCTCGACGTCAACCAGGACGGGTTTCCCGACCTCTACGTCCTCGACATGCAGGGAGGAGATCACCTCTGGCTCAACGAGAGCGGGAAGCACTTTCGCGATGCGACCGCGCAATACTTTCCGAAGGCCCCCTGGGGTTCGATGGGGGTGAAGGTGTTCGACTTCGATGGCGATGGTCAGCTCGACCTCTTCGTCACCAGCATGCATGCGGACATGTGGGTCGACATCCCTGCCGGCGACTGGGCGGCCGAGGGCCGCAAGCCCAACCCCGCGACGGTGGCCCCCGGGATGATACTCGAGAAGAAGGGCCGCCTCTTCTTCGGCAATGAGCTGTTCGCGAACCGGGGCGGCGGGCGATTCGAGGAGATTTCCGACTCCGTCGGGGTCGAAACGTATTGGCCGTGGGGGCCCAGCGTGGACGACCTCAACGCCGACGGATGGGATGACATCTTCATCGCCGCGGGCATGAACTTCCCCTACCGGTATGGGATCAATTCCGTCCTGCTCAACGAGGGGGGGCACCACTTCCTGCCGAGCGAATTCGTGGTCGGGGTCGAGCCGCGACCGAACGGCGTCACCGAGCAGGTCTGGTTCACGCTCGATTGCCACGGAGCGGACGCGGGCAGTCCGTTGTGTGTCGCCTGCCCCAAGCCACAGGCGACCGCCATGGGGTGTCGACTCGATCCCGCAGGCCGCCTGACGATGATGGGCTCGCTCGGTACACGCGCCGCCGTCGCACTCGACCTGGACGGTGACGGTGATCTCGACATCGTGACCAACGAGTTCAACGGGCGCCCACAGGTGCTCGTCAGCGACCTCGCGCAGCGACATCCCAATCGCTTCCACTTCCTCAACGTCCGGCTGCGCGGCACGCGCGCGAACCGCGAGGGGCTCGGTGCGCGCGTGACGGTCGTGCTGCCCGACGGGCGGCGGATCCTGAAGGTCCTCGACGGAAAGTCGGGATACCTCTCCCAGAGCGACCTGCCGCTGTATTTCGGCCTCGGGGACGCTGACCACGCTGGGGGGATCGACGTCCGCTGGTCTTCGGGGCGACGCCAGACGGTGGCCGGCCCTATCAAGGCCGATCAAACCATCGACGTCGTCGAGCCCTAGAGCCTATCTCCGCGCCGCGACCGCCCGCACCGGCGTGGCGCGGAACAGCAACGGGCGATCGTTGTTGCGGGTCACCACATACAGCTCGCCGTGCCGCGTCCGGATGCGCTGGATATCCCGCGCCTGGCCGGGCACGACGAATCCGCTCGCCGCCGCCTCGACCGGCGTGAACCCTCCCCTGCCGTCCCCCCGCAGGAACACGCCGTAGCTCGCGCTCATGCGGCCGATCTCCGGCTTCACCCCGTCGAAGTTGCCGGCCAGCAGCAGGTCGAGGTGGCCGTCGCCGTCGCAATCGGCCGCGAGGATGCCGTACACCGGGGCCAGCTGCGCCGCGCGCGGCAGCGGCACGAGGGTGAAGGACCCCGCCCCGTTGTTGCGTACCAAGGCAGTGGCGAAGGTGTAGGCCTGCTTGTACACCGCCCCGGCCAGCTGCTGGGGCGAGAACAGATCGGCCGTGGTCGCGCGGGCGTAGTCCGCGTAGGTGGGGAACCGTGCCTTGAGGAACGGGATGGCCTGGAGCAGATCGTCGCGCATTGCCAGGGGATGACTGACGCCATCGGTGTAGGTGGACACGACCTGCTCGACGAACCCGTTGCCATCGAAGTCCTGCACGATCATGGTCGCCGGCTCGGTGGCGCTGGCGCGCAGACGCGTATTGAGCCCGAGGTTGCCCACCACAAAATCGGGGCGGCCGTCGCCCGTGAAGTCGGCCGCCACGATCCGGTTCCACCAGCCGTTGCTGCGCTCGAGCCCGGGCGGGTGGAGGCGCACCAGCTTCCCGCCGCCGGCGTTGTGAAAGATCGCGATCGGCATCCATTCGCCCACGACCACGAGATCCACCCGGCCGTCGCCGTCCACGTCGGTCCACGCGGCATCGGTGACCATGCCGATCCGGGCCAGCTCCGGCGCCGCCCGCGCGGTCACGTCCGTAAAGCGGCCGTGGCCGTCGTTCCGGAGCAGCACGCTGGGCGGATCGATGCCGTAGCGCCAGGGGACGACGCGCCCTCCCACGAACAGGTCGAGGTCGCCGTCCCCGTCGAAATCA
>DATDEG010000090.1:0-3941 GCA_036523465.1 bacterium | reverse complement strand
TTCTCCATCTGCTTGCGCACCCGGTTCTGGATCTTGCGCTCCAGCTCGAGGATGCTCACCTCGCGGGTGAGGATCTGGGCGAGCAGGTCGAGGCGGTCCTTCGGCCCCATCTCGAGGACCTGCTGCCGCTCTTCGATCTTCAGCGGAAGATGCTGCGCGACGAGATCGGCGAGCTTGCCCGGCTCATCGGCCTGCACGACCACGGCGTACTGCTCCGGGGCGATGCTCCGGCTATACCGGGCGAACCGCTCGAACTGGGCAAGGATCCCCCGCATCAGCGCCTCGATCTCGAGCGTCTTCTCCTGCGCATCGGGATGCTGGACGACCCGCACCTCGAAGTAGGGCTCATCGCGTACGACATTCTGGATCTCTCCACGCACCAATCCCTCGACGATCACTTGGAGCACGCCGTCCGGCTGTTTGCCGACCTGGATGATCCGGCAGACGGTGCCGGTGGTGTAGATGTCCGCGGCCGTGGGCTCCTCCAGATCGTCCTGCTTCTGGGCGGCGAGCATGATCAACCGCGGCTCGTTGCCCAGCGCCGCCTCCAGGGCCTTCAGGGACTTCTGCCGGCCTACTCCCAGCGGCGCCACCTGGTGCGGCATGATCACGGTTCCCTTGAGCGGCAGCAATGCGAGCACATCTTTGGTTCCGATATCGATTTGTTCGGCCACTTCACACCCTCCTCAATATCCTACAAAACGACTGGACCGCGTATCTTGTTCCCGAGACTTCGGACGGCGCCCGCGGCGGCCACCGGTTTGTTTTGTGTTCCGACGCCTTCGCCGGCTCCGATTCGACCCCGTTCACAAACACGAAGGGGGACGGTGTCCATCCCCCCAGAAACCCGCGTGCCGCGACACTGTGTTGCCGCGTCTTGTCACTATTAGTGTACCACCCGTGGCAACCGCGCTAGGCCGGCTTCTCCTTGGCGAGCTTCTTCAGGTCGCCCGCGGTGAGCAGCAGCGGCTCGCGCCGACGCATCACCGCGTCATCGGTCACCACACAGCGTTTCACGTCGGGCCGCGAAGGGATCTCGTACATGATGTTCAGCATGATCTCCTCGATGATCGTCCGCAGCCCCCGGGCCCCCGTGTGCCGGCCCATCGCCTCGCGGGAGATCGCGTGCAGGGCCTCTTCGGTGAAGATGAGTTCGACGCCGTCCATGTCGAGGATCTTCTGGTACTGACGGACCAGGGCGTTCTTGGGTTCCACCAGGATCCGCACGAGGTCCGCTTCGTCCAGCGGCTCGAGCGGAACGATAATCGGTAGCCGCCCGATGAACTCCGGGATGAGACCGTAGCGCAGCAGGTCTTGCGGCATGACGTGGCCGAGAGTCTCGGACAGCGAGGCCTTGCTGCGGGGCATGACATCCGCACCGAAGCCGATCGCGACCTGCCGGATGCGCCCCTCGACGATCCGCTCCAACCCTTCAAACGCGCCGCCGCAGATGAACAGGATGTTCGTCGTATCGATCTGGATGAACTCCTGGTGCGGGTGTTTTCGCCCGCCCTGGGGCGGGACGTTTGCCACCGTGCCCTCGAGGATCTTGAGCAGGGCCTGCTGGACGCCCTCCCCCGACACGTCCCGCGTGATACTGGGATTCTCGGACTTGCGGGCGATCTTGTCGGTCTCGTCGATGTAGATGATCCCGCGCTCCGCCTTCTTCACGTCGAAGTCGGCGGACTGGATGAGCCGCAGCAGGATGTTCTCGACGTCCTCGCCGACGTATCCGGCCTCTGTGAGGCTCGTCGCGTCCGCGATGGCGAACGGAACGTCCAGGATCTTGGCCAGCGTCTGCGCGAGCAGGGTCTTCCCACATCCCGTCGGCCCGATGAGCAGGATGTTCGACTTCTGGAGCTCGACGTCGCTGGGGCGCCGGCTGCCGATGCGCTTGAAGTGGTTGTAGACCGCGACCGAGAGGGCCTTCTTCGCCCGGTCCTGCCCGACGACGTATTGGCAGAGCGTGTCATAGATCTCGCGCGGCTTCGGCGTCGCCCGCGGACCGGAGGGCTCCTGCTCCCCGTAGAGCTCCTCCTCGATGATCTCGTTGCACAGCTCGATGCACTCGTCGCAGATGTAGACGCCCGGCCCGGCGACCAGCTTGCGCACCTGCTCCTGCGACTTCCCGCAGAACGAGCACTTCAGCTTGTCGCCGTCCCCGAACCGGAACATCCGCTCTCGCGTCATCGGCTCCCCCGTCGCCCTCCCTAGCGGTCCTTCGCGGCCCGCACGAGCTTCTCCCGCGGGGTCATGACCTCGTCGATCAATCCGTACTCCTTGGCGGCCACCGGGTCCATCCAGTAGTCGCGGTCGGTGTCGCGCTCGATCCGTTCGATCGGCTGGCTGGTGTGCTTGGCCAGAATCTCGTTCGTGAGCGAGCGCATCTTCAGGAACTGCTTTGCCTGGATGTCGATGTCGGACGTCGTCCCCTGCGCCCCGCCCCAGGGCTGGTGGATGAGGATCTGCGAGTACGGCAGGGAGAAGCGCTTCCCCGGCGCTCCGCCGGCCAGGATCACCGCGGCGCCGCTGGCGGCCAGCCCAACGCAGATCGTCGCCACGTCGGGGCGGACGTGCTGCATCGTGTCGTAGATGGCCAGGGCCGGGGTGAGGCTCCCTCCCGGGCTGTTGATGTACAGGTTGATGTCCTTCTCCGGGTCCTCCGCCTCCAGGAAGAGAAGCTGGGCGATGATGAGGTTCGCCATGTCGTCGTCGAGTTGCCCCGTAACGAACACGATCCGGTCTTTGAGCAGGCGCGAGTAGATGTCGAATGCCCGCTCGCCCCGTGCCGTCTGCTCCACCACCATGGGAACCAAAGTCATTCCTGCTCACCTCGTGCGAGTGTCACCAGATGGGCCAGCGCCTTCTGACGCCGGAGGGTACCGGTTAGGCTGGATAAACGGCCTGTCTGACCCAGCCATTCCCGGACGCGGGGAAGCTCCTGTTGCAGTCTGCGCGCAACGTTCTCTATCTCACGATCGATCTCCTCCGGCGAGGGTTCCAGCGACTCGGCCCGCGCCACCTCGTCGAGGGCCAACTGCGTGCGCAGCCGGCGCTCCGCCGACGGACGGAAGTCTCCGCGGACCGCCGCCTCGTCCTTCCCCGCCGTTTCGAGATACCGTTGGAAGGTCACCCCACGCCGCTGCAGGGCGTCGGTGAGATCCTCGACGAGGTGCTCGACCTCGTGGTCGACGAGGCTCTCGGGAAGATCGATCGTCGCAGCGTCCAGCACGGCAGCGATAACCTGCTCCTCGTACGCCTCGCCGGCCGCCTGCGTGCGCTCCTGCTCCAGACGCGCGCGCTGCTGGCGCCGGAGATCGGCGAGGTCCTGCGCTTTGACCTCCTTGGCAAACTCGTCGTCGAGCGGGGGAAGCTCGCGTCGCTTGATGTCCACGACATCGAATGTCACGGTCTGCTCTCCCAAGCGCCCCGCCGGCCGGTTGCCCACGGTCGCACCCACCAGGGCCTGTTCAACCTCGGCCGGATAGGTACCGCCTCCGACCTCGATCAGGTATTCCTTACCCTGCGCGAAGCGCTCGACAGGCCCACTCAGTTCCGCGACACGGACCAAGACGAAGTCGCCCTGCCCAGCGGGCTTGTCCGTAGGAACCAGATGTCCGTGCCGGCTGCGGAGATCCTCGACGGCGGCATCGACGTCGGCCTCGGTCGCCTCGGGTGCCTGATACGGAACACGGATCGCACGGTAGTCTCCGAGCCGCACCTCGGGGATGAGATCCACCGTCGCGGTGAAGCGGAGCGGTCTGCCTTCATCCACATGCTCCAGGTCCGCAACCTGGATCTGCGGACGGGCGATCGGCTGGACTCCGGTCTCGTCCACCGCCCTCGAATAGGCGTCGGGGACGAGCTGGTTGACGGCTTCCTCGACGATCGTGTCCCGGCCGACGTGGCGCTCGAGCATTCCGCGCGGAGCTTTGCCCTTT
>DATDEG010000089.1:0-2907 GCA_036523465.1 bacterium | reverse complement strand
ACGAGCCGCCGTATCACACGCCGGTCTTCGTACTGACGCATCACCCTCGCCCGCCGCTCAAGATGGCGGGAGGGACCGAGTTTCGCTTTGTCACCGAAGGCATTCACGCCGCGTTGGAGCGGGCGACCGCCGCAGCGGGCGGCGGCGACATCCGCGTCGGTGGCGGCGTATCCACGATTCGGCAGTATCTGCTCGCGGCGCTGATCGATGAGCTCCACCTCGCCATCCGGCCCGTGCTGCTCGGCTCCGGAGAGCATCTCTTGAACGGTATCGATTTGTCCGCTCTGGGCTATGAATGCTCGAAGCATGTTGCCGGAGAACGGGCGGCCCACGTCTTTCTCCGCAAGCGCACGTGAGCCGCCGGCGGGCGTCGAACCGGTTGTTGAATGAACGCTCGAGCGAATTGGCCAACTGGATATCTCAGCCGTGTTGGTGGAGTTTCCCGAGGCCGCGCTGGAGTACCCGTGGTTCTTCGATCAGCTCGACCCCAATGTCTGGGACTGGACCGATGAGCTGTCGACCGAGGCCGAGGCGGGCGCCCTCGAGGCGTGGCGCAAGTCCCGATCCAATGCACCCAGCGCCAGCGAGCGTTCAGTTTCGGCAACCGACTCGCACTGAATCGACGTCAGACCCCTTCCTGCGAGGTGCGAGATGAAGTTCGATCTGAAGGACAGCGTCGCGATCCTGGAGCGCACTCCCGGCGTCTTGCGGTCGGTCCTGGCGGACCTGCCGCAGGAATGGGCGCGCTCGAACGAGGGGCCGGACACCTGGAGCCCGTTCGACGTCCTGGGACACCTGATCGACACCGACGAGACCAACTGGATGCGCCGGGCCCATGTCATTCTGGCTGAAGGAGCGGATCGTCGATTTCAGCCCCTCGACCGGTTCCGCCACGTCGGCGCCAACGAAGGAAAGACGCTCGGGGAGCTGCTGAACCGATTCAACGCGCTGCGGGCTCGTAACCTCGCGGAACTGTCGGGTCTCGGCTTGACTGCGGAGAAACTGCGGCTGACCGGCGAGCACCCGGAGTTCGGGCCGGTCACACTCGAGCAGCTTCTGGCCACCTGGGTCGTACACGACCTCAACCACATCGCGCAGATCACCCGCGTCATGGCCAAGCAGTATCGCGATGCGGTCGGGCCCTGGATTGCGTATCTCCCAGTCCTGACCCGTTGAGAGCGTGAAGGCGTACGTGATGACCGCCGGCGCCGTATTTGGCCTGATCACGGTGGTGCACGTCTGGCGGATCATCGTCGAGTGGCCGCATCTGGCGACCGAACCCTGGTACCTTCTTCTCACGGTGGCCGCGGCGGCTCTGTCGGTGTGGGCGTGGCGGCTGCTCCGGCTGCCGTCGCGTTCCTGAGAGACATTTCTGGCAAGAGCTGAAGTCCTCGCGAAGGGGAGGCAGAGTCCAGCCCGGCTGGGCCATCCATCGCACGAAGGTCCCGGGAGGTTGGCTGGTGATCGTGATCAACAATCCAAGTGGCCTCGCCTTTTGTCCGGACCCCGAGCACAAAATGGGACGGCTCGAGCCTGGCCTGATCCGGGAGATGCACGCGAATTCGGAACGGAATCGCGCGGCTCCGGCCGGTCGCGTCGTGCGGCCGGCGCTGGTCGGTCACCTGGAGCGCGCGGCGGATATCATCCGTCCATCATGAACGTCAAGAAGCTGGTGCAAGGCCTGTCCTACGTCGGGGAGGCCGAGGGAAAGCGGCAGAGGTACTACGTGTTCCGCGGAGGCGACGACTTTCTGGCTCTTTCGTTCTCGAAGACGAAGCCCCAGGCCGGGAACTTCAACATCGTCGGCTCCGAAGCCGTCGACTACGTGCGCAGTCGCCTGAAGCGCAGGAAGGCCGTCACCGCGAAGGACGTCTGGGCGATCGCGAAGAGGTCGCGCCACGTGCCGACCTCGCTCGCCGCCCTCAACATTCTCTACGTCCTCGTCGCGTTGGGCGAGGCAAAAGCCGACGCGCGGCGTGTCGGCCCGAAGCTCTACTTCAACTTGAGCGGTGGACGCTCCTAACCTTCGAGCATCGCGGGGGCTTTTGCGCGCGCGGCCGAGCGGGACCAGACGACCGGCATGACGGCCTTGCCCAACGCGTCCATCTTCGTGGGCACGAGCCTCGACGGCTTCATCGCGCGTCTGAACGGCGACCTGGACTTCTTGCCGCCCGGGGGAGGAGAAGAGCACGGGTACGACGCGTTCATGGCCACGGTCGACGCGATCGTCATCGGGCGCAACACGTTCGAGAAGGTCCTGACCTTCGATGAGTGGCCGTACGGAACCAGGACCGTGATCGTGCTCAGCACGCGGCCCATCGAGCTTCCGCGGATCCGCGGTGCCGTGGTCGAACGCATGTCGGGCAGCCCGCAGGAGATCGCCGGGCGCCTGGCCGCTCGCGGCGCCAGGCACGTCTACGTGGATGGCGGGATCACGATCCGGCGGTTTCTGCGAGCCGGCCTCATCCAGCGGATGATCATCACGCGCGTGCCCGTGTTGATCGGCGAGGGCATACCTCTGTTCGGCGTGCTGCCGCACGACATCCGGCTCCAGCACGTCGAGACGCACCAGTACGCGAGCGGCCTGGTGAAGAGCGAATATGTGGTCGCCGTCTGACCTGCGGCTGCGGCGCCCGCGCATGGATGCCGCCGGGGCGCAGAGGATAGCCGACGCGGCGACCCGGCTCCTTCGAGAGTACCCGGCATGCTCGCAGCCGACACCGCGTTACTCCTGATCGACGTCCAGCAGGGTCTGGACGACCCGCTCTGGGGCGAACGGAACAACCCCGACGCCGAGCGAAACATCGCGGCGCTGCTGGCGGCGTGGCGGCAGACGCGCCGTCCCGTCATCCACGTGCGGCACATGTCAACGGAGCCGGATTCGCCGCTGCGCCCGGACCGGCCGGG
>DATDEG010000088.1:0-14220 GCA_036523465.1 bacterium | reverse complement strand
CGGGACGCTGAGCAGCATGACGTTCCGTTCACGATCGAATCCCTTGACCAGCAGCATGTCCCGGCCGATGACCTTCATATGCCCCTTATCCACGCCGCTCGCGCTCATCCAGTAAGTGGTGGGACTCTTCCGTACGCTGAGGTTGCCGTAACTGAGACCGCCGATGCCGTAGAGGCGCTCGATGTGTCGCAGGTCGCGCGCGTCGACCATCTCGTGGATCGGAAACGGCGCCGGCAGCAGGTTGAGCGCGTCCAGCCGCTTTCCCGCATCGCTGAGCTGGCGGGTAAGATCGTCGCCTTCCCACAACTCGCGCGGGAGATCGGGATGAAACTCGTTGTCGATGACGAGCTGCGAGGACGCCAGCGGGTGCAGGCGGTCGTACAGATACTCGTAGTAGGCTGCCCCTGCGCGATGCGGAATGCGGTAGTAGCCCTGCTCGAGGGTAACGAAGTACGTGTCCACCTCACCGTCGCGCACGAGGTAGATGAGGAGGTTGGCCAGAGACCGGACGAGCAGCGGATACGCCTGCCGGAGGACGTTCTCGGGATGTCCGGCGGTGAGGGCGACGGACACGATGAACACGGCCTTGGCGCGCCGGCGGAACACCTTCGGCTTGTCGGGATCGATGAAGTTGAAAACCAGCCGCAGGCCGGCATCGTCCGTGTCGTCGACGAACTCATGGCCCCGCTGGGTGAATACCTGCCGCAGACCCGAGGCGAGCTGCGAGACTGTCGGGTCGGCAATATCACCGACGAAGGTGAACTTCATGGGTCCGTCCTCACGTTCGTGTGCTAGCCAAGGATTCCCTGCGCATGGCGGCCGCGGATGAGGCGTCCCTCTGCAAACCGTGTGGGCGCGAAGGCCGTGATGTCGACGGCCGGTGGATCCCCGCAGAGCACCGCCGCCAGGCAATCGCCGAACGCCGGACTCAGTTTGAATCCGTGTCCACTGAAGCCCGCGGCGATGTACACCCCACCGATCTCTGGGATCGCGCCGAGGATCGGCTGCCAGTCCGGCGTCAGATCGTAGAGGCTGGCGTATCCACCGCGGAAGGAGGCGTCCGCCGCCTGCGGGTATCGATGCGCCCACAGCGCGCCCACACGCTGCACGAAATCGAAGTCGATGCCCTGATTGAAGTTCTCCGGTGAGACGATCTGCTCGGCTTCCTCTTCCAGTACACCGGCGAGCACCGACGCGACCGACTCCGGCCGGGCGTAGAAACCCTGCGTCATATCCTCGATGACGACCCCGAGGCGGCCGAATCCCGCGGGCGGAGAGAGCTGAACGACCTGCTGGCGTGAGGCCTCGATGGGCACGCGGACCTCCGCCGTAGCGAGCACGGCCGGGGTCCAGGGTCCGGCGGCGACGAGCACCTGCCTTGTTTCGATGGTCCCGCGAGACGTGGCCACGCCGCCGATCCGCCCACCGGCGGTGAGAAGCCGCTCCGCCCGCGTCGTCTCCCAGAGCTCCACCCCGAGACGGCGTGCCGCCCCGATGAACCCCGCCGTGGACGCGTAGCCGTCGGCGTACCCGGAGTCGGGTTCGTACGCGGCCCCGCCCACGTCCTCGACGTTCATACGGGGATCGAGCCGGGCAACGTCGGCGGTCGTGAGCATGGATGTAACCACGCCGAGCCGCTGCTGCAAGGCCACGTTCTCCTCCACGCCGCGCAGTTGATCGGGCCGGGCGAGGAGGAGAAACCCCGTGCGGATGAAGTCGGCCGTGGCGCCGGTATGGGCTTCGAAATTCCGGAAGAACTCGAGCCCGAGCATGGCCAGCCTGATGAGCGGCTCGTACGAGTAGTGCAGACGGACGATCCCGATCGTCTTTGAGGTGGGCCCTGCCCCGGCGGTGTTCTGCTCGACGACGATGATGCGGCCTGCTCTTCTCTTCGCAAGGTGAAAGGCGGTGCTCGCGCCCATCACCCCGCCCCCGACGATCACGGTCTCAGCAACAGCCACGATGCCTCTTTCGGCAATTGCCCGGTTGAGTCATGCCGCCGCACGTCCGCCGATCCCGCACGTCATCCCAGAGCATCGCCCCGGGGGGGGGGCGCAAACAGGGGGCGAGTGCGGTGCCTAGCGATGAGGTGTACTTGGGGTGGACGACGCCATCACAGGGAGCTGGGGGTGAAGGGGGCGGCCGGGCCTCTAGGGCGGTGGCGTCACAGGAGGACCCTCCGCCCGCATCGCCTGCGCCCAGAGGCGGTAGACGTACGCGATATAGACGACCAGCACCGCAACTGCCAAGCCGGCGGCGAGCCCGGAAAGGACGGCGGTCGTCCGTACCGCCTCGCGGACCGACCGTTCCTCACCGTCCCTGTCTCTGTTCATACGGCCCCCTTCCTGCACCTCGATTGCGGTCATTGGGCGAGGATGTGGGCCAGCTCGATCAGCGCGGGATCGAGCGTCTTGCGCCGGGCGGCCACCTCGTCCAGCGGCGTCGCGGCGATGTCGCCGTCCCGGAGACCCACCATCACACCGTGGCGGCCGGACGCCAGCTCTGCCACGGCGCCGGCACCGAACCGCGTGCCGAGAATCCGATCGAATGCCGTCGGCACCCCTCCGCGCTGGACATGCCCAAGCGTCGTGGCCCGCACGACGAAGCCGATCCGCTCGCGGTGCTCCTGAAAGTAGTGCACGAGATGCTCAGCATCGTACCGCGCGCCCTCCGCGACGACGACGATGCTGTGGGCCTTGCCGCGCTCGTACGCGGCGCGCATCACGTCCGCGAGCGTCTCCGGGTGGATCTCCACCTCGGGCACGACGACCGCTTCCGCGCCCCCCGCCAGTCCGGCCATCAGAGCCAAGTAGCCGCAGTCACGCCCCATCACCTCGACGAGAAAGGCCCGCTGCAGTGAGGATGCCGTCGCCTTCAGCCGATCGATCGCCTCGAGGGCGATGTTCAGCGCGGTATCGACCCCGATGCTCATTTCGGTTCCGTAGAGATCGTTGTCGATCGTGGAGGCGATACCGATGACCGGGAAGCCGGTCCGGCTGAGCGCGTACGCACCGGTCTGCGAGCCGCTTCCGCCGATCACGACGAGTGCGTCGATGCCCGCGGCCTCAAGCGTATCGAGGGCCTGCCGGAGTCCGGATTCCTGCTCGAATTCGGGAGCGCGGGCGCTGCGGAGTACGGTCCCCGCCTGCTGCATGATCCCACCCACGTCACGAGCGCTGAGCGGCGAGAGATCGGCGGTAATGAGCCCGCCGTACCCATGGTGAACGCCGTACACGGTCCAGCCCTCATGGAGGCCGCAGCGTACGACGGCGCGGATCGCGGCATTCATGCCGGGCGCATCCCCGCCGCTGGTGAGGACCGCGATGCGCTTCACCACGCCATCTATCATACCCCGTCCAGGAGTCGCTCGACGGTGGAACGAAATGCCTCCTGATGACCTCGTTGGTCGCCGCCCTCACGGCGGGCGTCGGCATCCACCTCGTCGTTGCGCTCTTCCTCCTGCTCCGCTACCTGGACGGGCGCGAGCGCCTCTTCGCCTGGTGGACCGCGGCATACGTGTTCTTCGCCGCACACGTGTTCGCGGAAGTGGTGCTCTCCATCCAACCCTCGTGGTTGTGGGTCGTCCTCCGCCATGTCTTCTTCGTGGCCGCGGCGTGGGCGATGGTGACCAGCTTCCGGCCATCCTGGGGGGTGTCGGCCGGCGCGGCGGCCGTCGCCGTGCTTACTGCCTTCGTCCAGCCGCTGTCCTGGCTCGCCGCGGCCGTGATCGCATCCGTCGCGGGGGGAGCGGGGTTCATGATCAGCGCGGCGCTCCTGTACCGGCGCGAGGGCGGCCTGGAGAGCACGAGCACGCGACTGCTGTTCTGGGGCCTCCTGCTCACGGGCCTCCACGCGCTCGACTATCCGCTCCTCCGGCCGCACCCTCCCTGGCAGGCCGTGGGAGCCGCGTTCTCCGGCGCCTTCACCCTCGCCTTCGGGCTCGGAATTGTGCAGCGCGCCTGGCAGCGCACGCGCGAACTCGTCACGATGCGCGTCGTCGCGGAGACGCTCAACCGGTCGCTGGACACGCGCAGCGCGCTCCGAGCGGCGATGACCCAGTTGGTCGAGCTGATGCAGGTGCACAGTGGCTGGATCTTCCTGCGTGAGGGCGACGCCTACCACGTCGCGGCCGCCGAGCATCTGCCCGTCGAGCTCGCGGCGAACGACATGGCGGCCATGGACGGGGACTGTCGCTGCCTGCAGATGCTTCGCGACGGGGAACTCACGCAGGCCGTGAACATCGTGCAATGCCAGCGTCTGGAGCGGGCCGGCTGGGCCCGGCCGCGGCACGCGACGGTCCCCCTGCGCACCGCCGGGGGCGGGCCGATCGGGGTCATGAACCTCGTCCTCCCTTCTCGGCGGGCGCTGACGCCGCGCGAGCTGGCCACGCTGTCGGCGATCGGGGATCAGATCGGGCTGGCCGTGGAACGCGCCCGGCTGTACGATGAGCTGCGCGAGAAAGAGGCGACGCGGGGGAAGCTCCTCGAGAAGCTCATCTCCGCGCAGGAGGACGAACGGCGCCGGATCGCGCGGGAGCTGCACGACGAGGCCGGGCAGGCCCTCACGGCTCTCATCCTCAACCTCGAGATCGCGGAGCAGACGGCCGGGGCGGCGGATCCGCAGCGGCTGCGCCGTCTCCGGGGGATCGCCGAGGATACGCTCGCCGAGCTCCGCCGGCTCATCTACGACCTCCGCCCGACCATCCTCGACGACCTCGGGCTCGCCGCGGCGGTCCGCTGGTACGTGAAGGAGAGCGTCGAACCGCAGGGCCTGCAGGTCGCGATGACCATCAGCGGGGCGGAGGACCGGCTGCCTCACCACGTGGAGACCGCGGTGTTCCGCATCGTGCAGGAGGCCCTCACGAACATCTTGAAGCACGCTCAGGCTCGGCGGGCCGAGGTCGATCTGCGGATTGGGCCGTCGGGCGTCCGGATCCGGATCGACGACGATGGGAAGGGATTCGACCTTTCGACCATCACGGCGCGCCGTGACGGCGGCCTCGGCGTCATGGGGATGCGGGAGCGAGCGGAACTGCTCGGCGGGCGTTTGCAGGTGATCTCAGACCCCCGGGGCACTCGGGTGGAAGCCGTGATCCCGGTGGGAGGGATGGATGCCTAAGACAGTGCCGAAGATCAAGCTCCTCGTCGTGGACGACCACGCCATCGTCCGCGAAGGTGTGCGGATGATCCTGGCCAAAGAGTCCGACCTCGAGGTCGTCGGCGAAGCGGGGGACGGAGCGCAGGCGCTCGAGCTGACGGAGCGGATGCGCCCCGACGTCGTCATCATGGACATCAGCATGCCGGGCATGGGCGGCATCGAGGCGACGCAAACGCTGCGCGCCCAGTATCCCGCCGTGCAGGTGCTCGCCCTGACGATGCACGAGGATGAGACCTACGTATTCCAGCTCCTCCGCGCCGGTGCCGCGGGCTACGTCCTCAAACGCGCCGCGGCGCAGGATCTCGTGCAGGCCGTCCGCGCCGCCGCGAAGGGCGAAGCTTTCCTCTATCCATCCGTGGCGAGGAAGGTCGTCGAAGACTACCTCAGGCGGGTGGAGAGCGGCGAGGAACGCGAGCGCTACGACGGCCTCACCGGACGCGAGAAGGAGATCCTCACGCTCATCGCCCAGGGCCTCTCTAACCAGCAGATCGCCGAGAAACTCTTCATCAGCATCAAGACCGTGCAGACGCACCGGGCGCACATCCTGGAGAAGCTGGGACTGCACGACCGCACCGAGCTCGTCCGCTACGCCATCCGCAAGGGATTGATCGAAGCGTAGCACGCGGAGGGGGGTGTCCGCTGGGGACGGCGCGCGTCCGTCCCCCTGCGGCTTGCCGTAAGAAGTCCATCATTGTGGTGTTGTTGATCTTGTTGCTTCAGAGTCGCGCACACTGCGTTTGCTCTGCCGTGCTTCCGTTCGCAGGAAGCCCTTGCGTGCCGGTGAAAAATCCTGTTGAATTGTGGAGGATTTGGAGGCACTTGATCCGATGATGCCGCCTGGGGAAACCGATCGCGCCGCGACCCGCACCGCCGCGCGCAACTTGAGTTTGGGCATCCTGCTCATGGTCGTCGTCGGCGGCGTCGGGTCGTTCCTCATCGCGCGCGCTCGCTGGTGGCTGCCGCCGGAGGCGAGCACCCAAGCGGTCGAGATCGACCGTCTCTTCTACACCACCCTGGCCGTCACGGGGATCGCGTTTGTGCTCGTCCATGTCCTCCTCGCCCTCTTCGTGTGGCAGGGCGGCCGGAGGGAGCGGGCCGAGCATTTCGCGGAGCACAACACGCTCGAACTGACCTACACGCTGGTCCCGACGGCGATCCTCGTCACGCTCATCGCCATGGGCTCCGTCGTCTGGGCCCGGGTGCACCAGCCGGCCCCGGCCGATGCGCTGCTCGTTGAGGTGCGGGCGGAGCAGTTCGGCTGGCTCTTCCGGTACCCGGGCGCGGATGGGGCCTTCGGCCGTTACGAGGCGCGGCTCATCAACACGCGCACCAATCCGATCGGGCTCGATCCCGCGGACCCGGCTGGCCGCGACGACATCGTCGTCCGCGAACTGCATCTCGTCGCGAACCGCACGGTGCACGTCCGACTGCGCTCCAAAGACGTCATTCACAGCTTCTTCATCCCGACGTTCCGGGTGAAGCAGGACGCGGTGCCGGGGATGATCCTCAACGTCGTCTTCACGCCGAATCGGGCCGGGCACTACGAGATCGCCTGCGCCGAGCTGTGCGGCGTGGGCCACTACATCATGCGGGGCAAGATCACCGTCGAGCCGCAGCAGGCCTTCGACAGCTGGCTGGCGTCACAGGCGCCGGCTGCGCCGTAGTTGAGACGCCCGGGAGGCATGGCCTGATGACCGTCACACACACCGCGCACGGCGCAGCGGAGCACGCCCTGCCCTGGTGGCGGCGCTACATCTTCAGCATGGATCACAAGGTGATCGGGATCCAGTACCTGTTCACCTCGATGTTCATGGCCGTCCTCGGCGGCTTCCTGGCCATGCTTATCCGGATGCAGCTGGGCTTCCCGACCGCCAAGTTCTACTGGGCACAGTGGCTCTTCCCGGGGGGGTTCGCGAACAACCAGATCAAGCCGGACTTCTACCTCGCCGTGGTCACGATGCACGGTACGATCATGATCTTCTTCGTGCTCACAACGGCGCTCTCCGGCGGCTTCGGCAACTTCCTCATCCCCCTGCAGATCGGGGCGCGGGATATGGCGTTCCCGTTCCTCAACATGATGTCGTACTGGCTCTACCCGCCGGCGATCATCGTCCTGCTGGCCAGCTTCTTCGTCACCGGCGGCGCGGCGAGCGCTGGGTGGACCGCTTATCCGCCGCTGTCCGCGCTGCGCAACGCCGTGCCGGGCTCGCAGGTGGGGCAGACGCTGTGGCTCATCAGCCTGGCCATCCTCATCGTCGCCTTTCTCTTCGGCTCGCTGAACTACATCACCACGATCCTCCAGCTGCGCACCCGCGGGATGTCGTTCACCCGCCTGCCGCTCACGATCTGGGGGCTGTTCGTCACGGCGATCCTCATGCTGTTCTCGTTCCCGGTGCTCCTGGCCGGGGCGATCATGCTCCTGTTCGACCGCACGGCCGGGACGAGCTTCTTCGTGCCCGGCGGGCTCGTCGTCGGGAACCAACTCGTCCAGCACACCGGTGGGAATCCCCTGCTCTGGCAGCATCTGTTCTGGTTCCTCGGCCACCCGGAGGTCTACGTGCTCATCCTGCCGCCGATGGGCATCGTCTCCGAGGTCATGGCCACGAACGCCCGCAAGCCAATCTTCGGCTACATCTTCATGGTCGGGTCGATCATAGCTATCGCGTTCCTCAGCTTCCTCGTCTGGGGCCACCACATGTTCATCAGCGGGATGAACCCGCTGCTCGGGACGGGGTTCATGGTGACGACCCTGGCCATCGCCATCCCCTCCGCGATCAAGACCTTCAACTGGCTGGCCACGCTCTGGAGGGCCAAGATCAGATTTCACACGTCCATGCTCTTTGCGATCGGCTTCATCTCGCTGTTCGTGACCGGAGGGCTGACGGGGATCTTCCTGGGCTCGCCGGCGATCGACATCTACGTCCAGGACACGTTCTTCGTCGTCGCCCACTTTCACTTCGTCATGGCGAGCGCGGCCCTGTTCGGGATCTTCGCCGGCACCTATCACTGGTTCCCGAAGATGTTCGGCCGGATGATGAATGAGCGGCTCGGGCGGATCCACTTCTGGCTCACGTTCGTCGGGATCTACGCCACGTTCTTTCCGATGCACTTCGCGGGGATCGCCGGGATGATGCGGCGCATCTTTTCGGTATCGATCTATCAACATCTCCAGGGGCTGGCCTGGGTGAACATCTTCATCTCGCTGGCCGCCTTTCTACTCGGCGCGGCGCAGCTCATCTTCATCTACAACCTGTTCCGGAGCATCTTCCGCGGTCCACGGGCCGAGCGGAACCCCTGGCAGGCCACCACGCTGGAGTGGGAGGCCGACTCCCCTCCGCCGCATGGCAATTTCGGCCCGCAGCTCCCCGAGGTCCACCGCTGGCCGCATGACTTCAGCGTACCGGGCGCCCCGGCCGACTTCATCCCCCAGACCGTGCCGGCCGGCGCCGTCCCCGCGGCGGTGCACGGCGGCTCTGAGGAATCAGAGTCCTGATGCCTCCGCAGACGCTCGAGGTGCGCCCGCGGACCCCCGCGCCCCCTATCGACATCGACCGGTTTTCCGGAGGCGGCGGGGGCGGTGCGGATCCGATGCGCCCGGGCACGGCGCCCGCGTCCATCGCGGTGTGGCTGCTCGTCGCTTCCGTCACGATCCTCTTTGCCGCGTTCACCAGCACGTACCTGGCACGGCGCGCCGAAAGCGATTGGATCGTCGGGCCACTGCCGGTGGCGCTCTACGTCAGCACGACCTTGTTGCTCCTGAGCAGCGTGGTGCTGGAATGGGCACGGCGGCAGGGCGGGCGCGGACGCCTCGAAGCCCTGCGCTGGGGACTCGGGGTGGCGACGGTACTGGGGGCCGGGTTCCTGGCGGCGCAGGTCGCAGCCTGGCGACAACTGGCCGCGCTCGGCGTCTTCCTCTCGACCAACCCCCACAGCGCGTTCTTCTACCTGTTCACCGGCGCCCATGCCCTCCACGTCACGGGCGGGCTGTTGGGACTCCTGTACGCGTTGACAGAGGCGCGGAGGGCTCCGACGGCCGACCTGGCGCTCCAGACCGTCGATCCGGCGACGACGTTCTGGCACTTCCTCGGCGGGCTGTGGGTCTACTTGTTCCTCATGCTGTTCGTACTGTGACGGAGAAGCTGATGAGCACACCGGCCGGAGAGCAGGAACGGATCCTCGCCAGCGAGTGGGGCGGCGGCCGGTCCCCCTTCGGGCTGAACTGGCCGAAGTTGATGATGTGGCTGTTCCTTGCCCAGGATACGCTCACGTTCGCCGGACTGCTCAGCGGGTATGGCGTCATGCGCCTGTCAATCGGCCACTGGCCGCACCAGGCCGAGGTCTTCAGCCTCTACCTCGTGGGCGCGATGACGTTCATCCTCATCTGCAGCAGCGCGACGATGGCCGTCGCCGTCGCCGCCTCGAAGCGGGGCGATCACGCCAAGGTGGCGCCCTATCTCCTGCTCACCGCGCTGGGTGGGCTCCTCTTCCTCGGCGGCCAGTACTACGAGTGGTCGCACCTGATCGCCGAAGGCGCGCGATTGTTCACGAACCCATGGGGGGTCCCGCAGTTCACGGCGACGTTCTTCATCACGACCGGCTTCCACGGAGCGCACGTCGCCGCCGGCGTTCTCTACCTGCTGGCCACGCTGTGGCGGTGGAGGCGGCAAAGCATCCAGCCCGAGAGTGTTGAGATCGCGGGACTGTACTGGCACTTTGTGGACCTGGTCTGGGTCTTCATCTTCACGCTGCTCTACCTGATCTAGACCCGCGGAGGCGAACGTGGCGCAGACGGTGCAGGGGGAGACACACCAGGAGCAAACGGGGCACGCGGCCGGACCGGCCCATGAGGGCGGGTACCGGATCTACGCCGTCACGTGGTTCTGGCTGCTGGCCATCACCGTGCTGGAGCTCGGCGTCGTGCTCCTCGGCGTACCAAAGATCCTCCTCGCCACGACGTTGATCGCCATGGCGATCCTCAAGGCCTCCCTGATCATGGCCTACTTCATGCACCTGCGCTACGAAAAGCTCAGCCTGATCTACGCCATCGTCGTGCCGATGTTCTTTCTCGCAATCGTACTCTTCTCTGGAGTGGGTCCGGACGCGCTGAGCGTCCTGCACCGGCGGTAGGCAAACATCACTTCCCGTACCACCCCGCCATCCAGCTTCGCAGCATCGCCGCCTCGGTCTTTTCCTTCTTCGCCATGGCCACGGCGAACGACCGGAGGGTCGGATTGCTGGCTTTCTGGGCGGCGAGCTGGGCAAGCGCGGCGCTCTGCTCGAGATGCGTGGCCATGAGCGGCAGGTACGCCTTCTCCAACGCGGCATCCTTGAGCGATCGCATCTTCTTCACCGAAGGCGTCTGGACTCCGGCGTTGCGCTTCGTCGGGCTGGCGGACATCGACGTGAGCCATCCCAACATCTGCCGCACTTCGGCATTCTTGCGCTCGACCACGGTCTGATTCCACTTCAGGACCTGGGTGTGGTCCGCGTTGAGCGTCGCGGCCATCGCGATCTCGACGGCCTCCTCATGCACGGGGATGAGGGCCCGCATGAACGCGACATCAAACGACGGGCCGTTGAGCGTCGCCAATGCCTTCAGCGTTGTCTGGGTCTCCGGTGTCACTGTTGCCGCCGCCGTCGCGGCGGTGAGGACGACGAACATGAGGGCCACGAGCAGCACCCGCATCCGTACCACCTCGCTGAGGAATGTGCCGGGAGGAACGCGTCCTGCCCCGGTCAGGAACGATATACCCATCCCATCCGGCCTGAAGTCGCCGGTTCGGGGCGCGCCGGACGGGGAAAACGACCAGTAGGGATGGGCGGCCTATACCGGTCGCCGCGAACTGTCGGTCTTCCCACGGCGACTCCCCCTGAGGCCGCCCTTCCCGTCCGTCACGGCCCGGATATCAGACCGTCGTCCTGCCGGGAGGTACATTCGCAATCCGGGTGAGATGATCCACCGTGAGAAGACCGTTACGCGAAGTGGCTAGCGTTGAGGAGCGCCGAGGAGATCCCCGAGGCGAGGGTGGTGAAGGCCATCAACTCGCTTCGCTCGAACCGCCTGCGGCGTAAGAGCAGAACACAGCGGGGATGACCATCGAACGAGGCCTCCACCCACGACAGGCCGTCGTGGGTCCCCGCCTGCACGCTTCCTCCCAGTCCGTTGCCCCTGCCGGGCCAGAAGGCGAACAGGTGGCTGGCCGCCTTGCTCCCGCTCCCATCCGGCACGATCTCCCGCAGCACGTCGCCGTCCGTGTCCAGGGACCACGCCTGAGGCTGCCCGGCAATCTGCAGTGTGACCGAGTCTGCTGGGATGAACGATGCCAGCGAGTTGGCGAGGAACGCCCCCACTTCAGAGGGGCGGGGTAGCCGGTGCAGGAAGTGACGCCACATCGGAATGAGGGCCGCGATCGGATCCGCCGACGCGCGCTCAAGCGCGGCTGGGAAGCGCTCCTCCGTGACGTGGAACGGATTGGTGAAGACCCGCCGGCCGATGATCACCTGAGGATGTGACAGGAGCATCGCCAGCACCGTAGCCGGATGGAAACGCGTGGAGCCGTATTGACAAATGACGGCCACCGGAGCGTCGTGCAGGACCCGTTGGAGTCCAGCCTCGTACGCCGCCGCCGACTCCGCTCCGGGACGGCCATCGAGGACCCATCCCATCTCAGCGACGATGCGGAGACGCCGTTGCCCTTGGCCGCCCATCTCCCCGATGCGTTCTGTCCAGAACCGGTAGAGGCGGTCGGGGATGAACATGCCGTCTGGGACGTAGACGTCGCGCGCCGAGTATACGCGCGCCCCCGCGGGTCCATGGCCGCCGTCCGCGATGTTCCCGGCACTCAACGCGTCGCGCGTCGCTCCGCCGCGGGAGGGGTCCTGGATCCAGAGCGACGCGTCATGGAGTGATCCTCGAAGGAATTCCACAGCCGCGCCGCGATCGTGCTGGGGATCGGTCCACAGCGAGCAGAGATGATCGCCGTCCTGCGGCGTGTACTCGTCGATGGTGTAGCCGGAAGAGATCTGTCGGGCCGGGGGGAGAAGCGCGGGCTCGCGAAAACTGAGGGCGTCCATCATTATCCACTCAGTCTTACCCCGCCCCGGGAAATCGAAACGTACAAACTACGAGGCGCGCGCCCCTGCCATCATCCGATCGAGGGTCGCTCCCAGGCGCCGCCTGCGGCGGCCTTCCTCCCTGGCCGCCCGGCGCTGGGTCGGGGCGTCGGAAACCCCGCGCTGTTCGAGCTGGATCTTCAGCATGCCGGCGAGCGTGGACACTTCCGTCCGCAGCCGCTGGATGTCGAGCTCTTTGTCGAAGTCAAGCGGCAGGTACTTCACTCCGTAGAGTTGGGCGATCTCCGAGAGCGCCGTCTTCGCCATCGTCTCGGGCATGCACTTGAAGGGATAGAGGTGCACGATCCCGTCGATGTCCAGGCGCTCGACGGCCCTGCGCGCCGCGCTCACGGAATGGCGGCCGTCGCCCCCCAGACTGTGAAGCACGAACGGGCTGGCCCAGCGGTCGAAGTTCGGCGGCGCCTCGAACGAGACTGCCCCCCCGGTTGCCGCATCCGCCAGAGGCCGGATCCGGCCGACCAGCGCGGTGCGGCGCATCCCGGCCAGCGCCGACTCGATGTAGTCGAGGAGGGTCGTCCCCTCTATGACTTCGATCCCCTCGCGGCCGAGCAGCGTGTCCACGGTCCCGCGGTTGGCGAACGAGGCCAGCACGACGTAGATCTCGCCGACCACCAGGACTCTGGGCTTGACCTCGTCGTCCTGGTCGATCGCGCCAACGGCGGCCAGACCCCGGGCCCGCACACGCGCGATCTCGGGAAGCGTGTGCACGTCGTGCATCTGCCCACAGACCCGGCGCCACACCGCGGTGGTCGCGCCCCGCGCCCGTTCGTGGGCGCGGACGATGAGCGTGCGCGCGTGGACCTCCTCGAGTGCCCTCAACTTCGCCATGGCGGTCGCCGTCAGGACGCCCCGCCGCGGGTGCACCATCGTCCAGATCTCGCGCATCAGCCGGCGCCGCTTCTGCCACGGGAGCACGCGCAATCCTCCGGGCTGCCCCGCGATCCGGGCGATCTCAACGAGTGGGGCGAGGCGGTCGACACGGCCGATCGCGGCGAGCGGCCCGACGAAGTCCAGCAGCCCGGCCCCGCCGAGGGTAAGCATCTCTATCGTGTGCCCGCCTGAGGCGAGCTCTCGGGCGAAAACCCTGGGCAGTTCGTCGCGCTGCATCCGCGCATACCATCCGTAGGTGCAGGGACCGTCCCCGCGGCCCTGCAGAAGGACGATCCGCCGGGCGCGGCCATCGGACTTCGCCGCCTGCAGGACCTTTCGCACGGAAAGGATGAGGCTCCCGGTCGTGAGCGCGTAAGGACAGCAGGATTCCGCGAATTTGAAATTCCCCACCTCGATGGCGTCGGTGGACAACGGCGCCGGCGGGGCGGCCACCCCGCTGAGGCCGGCCTGGTGGAGCAGCTCCTCGAAGACGACATCCAGGATGGGACTCATATGCGGCCAGACCAGCACCGGGAGACGGTCCGGTGTGGGGAGCGCATGGAGGGTATCCAGGGACACCCCCCCTGTAGAGGGAGCGTCCACTGGGGCGGTGTCGCTGTGCACGGGATCGCTCTGCACAATGCCGTGAGAGGCACTGTTACAGCGGCTTCCCGCCGCCGGCGACCGCGCGGGTGATGATGGCGAATGTGACGAGGACCGGCCGACGCGCTGGTCGCGACGTTGCTCGAGGAACCCCAGGATCGTCTCGTAGCGGGTGATGAATCCTGTGCTGCTCGACTGCTCATCGTACTTCAGCACCCAGGCGGGGAGGCCGCGCGCGCGGGCACGCTCGAGGAAGTACTGGTTCTCGAATGCGTCGGGGTGGCAGCCGAACGCTCCGATGATCATGATCCCATCGATCTGATCGGCGACCAAGTCGAGGAACGCCTGGTACAGCTTGTGCGTCTCGTAGAATCCATCTGTCTTCCCGAAGCCGTCTTCCATGAGCCGGAACGGGAGGTCGTGCGGGGAGATGACGTTGCATCCCCTCCGGCGGAA
>DATDEG010000087.1:0-3698 GCA_036523465.1 bacterium | reverse complement strand
GTGGGCACGCACACGCACGTGCAGACGGCCGACGAGCGGATCCTCCCGCAGGGCACGGCGTACATCTCCGACGTCGGCATGACCGGGCCGCGGGACGGCGTGATCGGCATGGATCGCGACCGCATCCTCGAGCGGTTCCTCACCGGCCTCCCGGTGCGCTTCGAGGTGGCGTCCGGCCCGGCCCAGCTCAACGCCGTGGCGGTAGAGGTCGACGAGGACTCCGGGCGGGCTCGCCGGATCGAGCGCATCCTCGAGGTGGATGGCCGTGCGGATTGACCTCCATACCCACACGACGGCCAGCGACGGACTCCTCGGCCCCGACGATCTCGTTCAGCTGGCGCACGACGCGGGCGTCGGGGTCCTCGCCGTGGCGGATCACGATACGACCGCGGCCGTCGATGCCGCAATGGCCGCAGGCGGCCGGCTCGGCGTCGAGGTCATCCCGGCCGTGGAGATCAACACGGACGTCGATGAAGCCGAGGTACATGTCCTCGGCTACTACATCGACCACCGCGCTTCGTGGCTTCAAGAATTCCTCACCCAGCTGCGCGACGGCCGGGAGAACCGCGCGGCGAAGATGGTCGGGAAGCTCAACGCCATGGGGATCCCCATAGAGTACGCTCGGGTCCGGGCGATGGCCGAAGGTGCGGTCGGGCGCCCCCACGTGGCCCGGGCCCTCGTGGAGGCCGGAGCGGTCCAGACCACGGAAGAGGCGTTCCAGAAATTCATCGGCCGCAACGGGCCCGCCTACGTCGAGCGGATGAAGGTCACGCCGGAAGATGCCGTGCGTGTCATCGCCCGGGCCGGCGGAATCGCCGTACTCGCCCACCCGGGGTGGGGCGTCCGCGACGAGTGGATCCCCTCGCTGGTCGACGCCGGGCTGGAGGGGATCGAAGCGTACTATCCCGATCACACACCGGCGATCACCGCGCATTTCATGGAACTCGCGGAGCGCTATCATCTTCTCGTGACGGGAGGAACGGACTTCCACGGCGGCGATCTGGCCACGCGGGTGACGATCGGCAGCCAGTATGTGCCGCCGGAGGTCGTGGAACGGTTGAAGGCCAGACGGGACGAGAAAGCCCAGCGACAATGACCGGGCGCGGTTCGCCGGCGCGTCGCGTGCCTCTATGTCTGTTGCGTGGGGAGGCCTAAGTCATGAAGTGTCCGCAATGCGGGACTGAGAATCCACCCGGAAAGATCGTCTGCCGCAACTGCGGTACGCGCCTCCGGGCCGCCGGCGGCGCGGCGGTGCTCGGGCAGATGAGTGAGGAAGAGCTCATGCGTCGTGTCCGCGCAGACACCCGCCGCATCATCATCGTGACCGCGATCGTCATCGTGCTCGGCATCACGTTCGGATTGCTCGTCCGGTAGGCTTCCTGGTGGAGATCGCGGCGCTCCGCAGCCTGCCGTCGGTTGAACGGCTGGCCCACCACCTCGAGGAGAATCCCGAGATCCCGCGCTCGCTGCTCATCGATGCGGCCCGCCGGGTCATCGACGACGCCCGGTCACGGCTCCTCCGCGGTGAAGCCGTCGATGTCTCGCTCCAGACGCTCGGGCAGGCCGCGGCGGCGCTCGCGCGTGAGCCACTTCGACCCACCCTGACCCGCGCCGTCAATGCCACCGGGATCGTCCTGCATACGAATCTGGGCCGGGCACCGCTGGCTTCCGCGGCCGAGGCGGCGGTGCGGGCGGTCCTCACGGGCTACGCGACGCTCGAGGTCGATCGTCGCACCGGGCGCCGTGGCTCCCGCCATCATCACGTGGAGCCGCTGCTGACCGAGATTACCCGCGCGGAAGCCGCGCTCGCCGTCAACAACAACGCGGGGGCAGTCCTGCTCGCGATTGCAGCCTTGGCCGGCGGAAGACAAGTCGTCGTCTCGCGCGGCGAGCTCGTAGAGATCGGCGGCTCGTTCCGGCTGCCAGAGGTCATGGCTCAGAGCGGCGCGACCCTCGTCGAGGTCGGGACGACCAACCGGACCTATCCCACTGACTACGAGCGAGCGCTCTCTGCGGACACCGGTTTGCTGCTCAAAGTCCACCGCAGCAACTTCGTGCAGAGCGGGTTCGTCCACGAAGCCTCTGCCGCGGAGTTGGCCGATCTCGGCCACCGCCACAGCATCCCGGTCGTGTTCGATCTCGGCAGCGGCTGCCTGGTTGATCTGGAGGCCCGCGGATTGCCGCACGAACCGACGGTCCAGGACGGCGTGGCCACCGGATGTGACGTGGTCACCTTCAGCGGTGACAAACTCCTCGGCGGGCCCCAGGCAGGTCTGATCGTCGGGCGCCGCGCCGCGATCGAGCGGATCGGCACGCATCCCCTGGCGCGCGCTCTGCGCCTGGACAAACTCGGATATGCGGCGCTGGCGGCCACCCTGAGAGAATACCTCGGAGGCAATCGGGCGTGGGAGCGGCTCCCCGTGTTGCAGATGCTCGCGGTCTCTCCGGACACCCTCCGCGGATCCGCCGGTCGCCTCCTGGCGCGTGTCCGTGGGATCGTCCCGGCCGGCTGGAGCCTTTCGACCGAAGCAACGACGGCCGAAGTCGGCGGGGGATCGCTGCCGGAAGCGCATCTCCCGTCGTTCGCCCTGGCGATTCGGGCGGCCGGCCTCGCCGAAATAGAGGCGAAGCTGCGCGAGCACGACCCACCGGTCTTTGCGCGGCTCTCCGAAGACACGCTGCTCCTCGATCTCCGCACACTGCTCCCGGGCGACGATACAATCATCGCCTCCGCCCTGGCGGCCGCCGCGGGCCCCGCCTAGTCTGCCTCCTACCTCGCGTGCGCCACTACGTCATCGGCACGGCCGGACACATCGACCACGGTAAGAGCGCGCTGGTCAAGGCACTCACCGGGATCGACCCGGACCGTCTGGAGGAAGAACAGCGCCGGGGCATGACGATCGACCTCGGCTTCGCGCATTTCGACCTGCCCGGCGACCGGCGCGTGGGCATCGTGGACGTACCCGGCCACGAGCGTCTCATCCGCAACATGCTCGCCGGGGCGACCGGGATCGACCTCGTCCTGTTCGTCGTCGCGGCCGACGAGGGGGTGATGCCGCAGACGCGCGAGCATCTCGATGTCCTCCGCTTCCTGCCGGTCCGGTCGGGGATCGTCGCCTTGAGCAAGATCGATCTCCTGCCGGATCCGGAATGGCTCGCCCTCGTTCGCGATGATCTGGCGACGCTCATGTCCGGAACGTTCTTGCAGGAGGCCCCCATCGTCGAGGTGTCGGCGAAGACCGGGCAGGGTATCGAGGCGCTCCGCGCCGCCATCGATCACGCGCTGGGGGGTCTCCCGAGCCGAGCGGTCAATGCGCCCACGCGTCTTCCGATCGACCGGGCGTTCACGATGACCGGATTCGGCACCGTGGTCACCGGCACGCTGTGGAGCGGGCGGATCAGATCGGGGGAGAACATTGAGTTGCTCCCCCCTGGGCGCGTCCTGCGCATCCGAGGCATCCAGTCCCACGGGTCTCAACGGGACCACGCGGAGGCCGGATCGCGGGTCGCTGTGAATCTGGCCGGCATCGAGAAGGGTGAAGTGGAGCGGGGGGACGTGCTTGCCACGCCCGGGGTCTTCGTGCCGACCACCAGGATCGAAGTGCGGGTGCGGCTCCTCCCCCAGGCCGCACGGCTGACGCAGGGAACGCGCATCAGGTTCTATCTCGGTTCAGCCGAGGTCTTTGGTCGACTTTCGC
>DATDEG010000086.1:0-2547 GCA_036523465.1 bacterium | reverse complement strand
CCGCCCGCCTGCAGGCCGCGGCGGCGCCGGGGGGCGTGCTCATCGACGCGCGGACCCACCGGACGGTCGCCGCCATCGTCGCGGCGACGGCGATGGAGCCTCTTGCGCTCAAGGGATTCGCGGCGCCTGTGCGGGCCTGGGAAGTCCAGGCGGTGCGGCCTCAGGCGGACCGTCCCCGGCGGATCCTCCGCGGGCCGCTGCTCGCCCGGGACGAGGAGTTGGGGCTGATGGAGGTGATGCTCCAGCGGGTCATCCGCGACCACCGGGCGGCCATGGTTACGATCATCGGCGATGCCGGCGTCGGGAAGTCCAGACTCTTCGCCGAGTTCCGCCACCGGCTGCCGGCCGGGATGTCCGTGCTGCGCGGCCGTTCGCTGCCGTATGGATCGAACGTCGCATTCTCGGCCCTCGTCGACGCGGTGAAGCGGGCCGCAGATATTCAGGACACGGCCTCGCTCGAGGATGCGCGCACACGGCTCTCCGCGTTTGCGGCGGAAGCCCTCGGCCCCGCCGATGACTCTGCGCGCTGGCTGATGCACCTCCAGCACGCCATGGGGCTCGGATCAGGCGAGACGCCGTTCCCGATCACCCGCGCCGATCTGTTCATGGCGTTGACGCGTCTCATCAGCGCGCTCGGGCACCACGCCCCGGTAATCGTCGGCCTGGAGGATATCCACTGGGCGGACGACGACCTCCTCGATCTCCTTGCTGAGATCACGCTGCGGCCTCCGGCCTCCCCGGTTCTCTTCGTCTGCCTGGCGCGTCCGCAGCTCCTGGAGCGCCGGACGGGATGGGCCGGAGGCCGGCGCAACACGCTATCGATTCACCTCGATCCGCTGCCTCCGCAGGCCAGCCGCAACCTGCTCGCCGCGCTGCTCCAAGGTGAGGCCCCCGAGGAGATCAGCGCCACCGTGCTGGGCCGTGCCGAGGGCAATCCGTTCTTCGTGGAAGAGATCGTCGGGATGCTGATCGACGACGGCCGCCTCGTCCGGCGCAACGGCCAGTGGCAGCTCCGGGACGCGGAGATCCGCATCCCCGATACCGTCCAGGGGGTCATCGCCGCCCGCCTCGATCAGCTCGGGCCACGGGAGAAGGCCACCGCGCAAGATGCCGCGGTTGTCGGTCGCGTCTTCTGGACCGAGCCGGTACGCCGGCTGCAGGGCGGAGAATCCGTCCGCGAGGTGATCCACCGCCTGGAACAGATGGACGTCGTCCAAGCGCGCGGCTGGAACACGATCGGGGGCGACGATGAGTTCATCTTTCGCCACATCCTCATCCGCGACGTCGCCTACAACACGATCCCCCGCGCCGCGCGGCCCGCCAAACATCGCATCGTCGCGGACTGGCTCGCGGAGACCGCAGGCAGCCGGCAGGACGAATTCGCCGACTTGATCGCCCACCACTACGAGCAGGCGCAGGCGCCGCAGGAGGCGTTCGCGTACGTCATCCGCCTGGCGGATCGCGCGTATGCGCTGGACACGTACCGGGTCGCCCTGGCCCAGTACGGACGGGCCGCCGACCTCGCCAGCCGGTTCGCTCCGACGACGGCCCAGCGCATCCACCTCCTGGTGCAGCGCGGCTGGACGCTGGCGCGGCTGGCCGACTACGCACCGGCGCTGGCCGACCTCGCCGCGGGGCAGATGCTGGCGCACGAGCAGGACGCGGGTGAATGGGAAGTCACGGCCCTCCTGGGCCTGGCCTGGCTCCAGGGACACCAAGGTGATTATCAGCGCAACAGCGAGACGACCAAGGAGGCCCTGGAGATCGCCCGCCGGGTGAACCTACCCCGTCTCGTGGTGGAGTGCCTATTCGACCTCGGATCCGTGCACCACAACCTTGGTCAGGTTCAGGAGGGTCTCGCGGCGTTCGACGAGGCCGCGGCAATCGCGGAACACATCGGCTATGAGCGCGGGACGGTCCACGCCATGCGTGGGCTGGCGATGCAGGACGCCGGGCGCCTGGAAGAAGCTATCGCGTACCATCGCCGGGCCGCGGCGCGCACCCGGGAGATAGGGGAGCGCCGGATCGAAGCAAGTAATCTCAATTACCTCGGGCTTGCCCTCGTCCAGGCAGGACGCCCGCGCGAGGCCCTGGACCACCTGGAAGCGTCCAAGCAACTCTCCGTCACCAGCGGAGACCGCTACCGTGAGCAGTATTCACGCCGGTATCTCGCTTTGGCCGCGCTTCGGCTAGGCGAGTTCGGGCAGGCAATGGCGGAAGGCGAAACGGCGGTGGAGATCGCCCGGTCGCTGAAAGACAATGAAGTCATCGGCTACGCGGCGGCAATGCTGGCAGAACTCTACGGGGAGATGGGCGCGGCGGATCTATCGATCGCGCGGGAAGAGGAATCCCTCGCCGCCATCCAACGCGTCACCTCGATGATGCCGGGCAAAGGCCTCTCCTTTGGGAACATCGGGACGGCGCGTCTGCACCGGGATGATCACGAGGGTGCCCGCAAGGCCTTCGAGATGGCCATCTCGAGTCGCTTCGCCCTGTGGGGGCCGCCGGAGGGCCTCTGGGGGCTCGGATATCTGGCCGCCCGCCGGG
>DATDEG010000085.1:0-10221 GCA_036523465.1 bacterium | reverse complement strand
CCTCGGCGCTGATCCCCTCTCCGGCCAGCTGCTCGGCCACCGCGAGCGCCTCCCGCAGCATCCATCCGTAGGCGAACACCGAGAGGTCGGTGCCCTCACGCCGCACCACGGCCGGCCCGATCGGGACCAGGTGCTCCCCCTCGGGGACCTCCCCTTTGACGATCCGGTACATGCGCTTGTGCTCGAGGAACATGACGGGGTCGGGATCGCGCACGGCGGATTTCAGGAGGCCCTTCGCGTCCGCCGGAGTCCCGGGGGCGACCACTTTGAGCCCCGGGACGTGCGCGTAGAACGCCTCGATGGACTGCGAGTGATACAGCGCGGTGCCGTGCGCGCCGCCGTACGGCGTGCGGAACACCACCGGGCAGGCGAAGGCGCCGTTGCTGCGATAGCGCATGCGCGCCGCTTCGCTCACGATCTGATTGAACGCGGGATGGATGAAGTCGGCGAACTGGAACTCCGCGATGGGCCTGAGCCCGTTCGCCGCCATGCCGATGGCGACCCCCGCGATGGACGATTCGGCGAGCGGGGAGTCGATGACGCGGCCCTCGCCGTACTTTTCGAGCAGTCCCGCCGTCGCCCCGAAGACGCCGCCCTTGCGCCCGACGTCCTCTCCCAAAACGACTACCCGCTCGTCCCGGGCGAACTCCTCGTGATGGCCTTGGTTGATCGCGTCGATGTAGCGCAGCTCGGGCATCGGCGTCTCCTCACTCCCCCTCGAAGAGGTGGCGGGCTCCACTTTCGGGTTCAGGGAGGGGTGATTCGTCGGCGGAATCGGTCGCCTCGTTGATCTCCCGCTTCACGCGATCGGCGATCTCCTTGCGTCGTGCCTCAGTGAGCAGCCCGGCGCTCTCCAGGTAGGCGCCGAAGACGCGCAGCGGATCGCGCCGCCGGTCGGCTTCGATCTCCTCCTTCGAGCGGTATCGCTCCTGCTGATCGTCGCTGCTGTGTGAGCCCAGCCGCACAACGCGGAACTCCAGGAGCGTCGGGCCATCTCCCCGCTTGGCACGATCGTAGGCTTCCTTGGCGACCCGGTAGCACTCGAGGACGTCGGCCCCGTCGGCCGCCACGCCGGGGAACCCGTAGCCGGCGGCGCGGGCGGCCACATTCCCGCCCGCCACCTGCTTCTCCAGAGGCACCGAGATCGCCCAGGCGTTATTCTCGACGACGAAGATCAGCGGGAGCTTGTAGATCCCGGCCCAGTTCATCGCTTCGTGTACGTCGCCCTGGCTCGTCCCGCCCTCGCCGATCGCGGTCATCGTAACCTCACCGGTCTTGCGGAGCTTAGCGGCGTACGCGATACCCGCGGCATGCGGATACTGGGTTCCCACCGGACTGCTCGTGCTCAGGATCTTCACGCCGGGATGCCCGTAGTGGCCCGGCATCTGACGGCCGCCGCTGCTCGGATCCTCCGCGCGGGCGAACAGGCCGAGCAGGATGTCGCGGACGCTCATGCCCTTTACCAGACAGGCGGCGATCGAGCGATAGAACGGGACGAGCCAGTCCCGCTGCTTGTCCATCGGCCACATCGCCCCGACCTGGCAGCCTTCGTGTCCCGGACCGGAGATGACGAACATCGCCTTCCCGGCTCGTTGCAGGACCCAGAGGCGGTCGTCGAGCGCACGCGCCAGGGCGATATAGTAGTACATCTCCAGGACGTCCTGGTCGCTCAACCCGAGCATCTTGTGCCGGGCGATCTGTGCCGCGGCTCTGGCCTCCATCGCGCTCATCGCGCCCTCCTAGATGTTGATGGCTCGGCCCATGGCATCCAGGGCGGCTTCCTTCAGCGCTTCCGACAGCGTGGGATGAGAATGGACGGCGGCGACCAGCTCGGTCACCGTTGCCTCCAGGTATTTTGCGACGACTCCTTCGGCCAACAGTTCGGTGACGTGCGGCCCGATCATGTGGATGCCCAGGATCTCACCGATCTTCGCCTCGGTGACGACCTTGACGAATCCCTCTCGAGTCCCGTCGATCACGGCCTTGCTATTGGGCTGGAAGCTGAACCGGCCGACCTTGATGTCGTAGCCCGCCTCCTGCGCCTGCCGTTCGGTCAAGCCGACCGTGGCGACCTGCGGGATCGAGAACGTCGGCCGTGGCACCGCATCGTAGTTGACGGGATGGCTCTCCACGCCCGCGATCCGTTCGACCGCGGTGATCGCCTCGTCGCTCGCGACGTGGGCGAGCCGGTAGGGCTTCTGGCCGGTGATCACGTCTCCGATCGCGTAGATGCCGGGCGCGGTCGTCTCCAGATGCTCGTTCACGACGACGGCACCCTTCTCCACCTCGACTCCGGCCTCGGCGGGAACGAGCTCCCCGGTGACCGGGGCGCGGCCCACGGCGACGAGTAGGTAGTCGGCCTCCAGCGTCTCGGTCTCTTCGCCTTTCGCCACCGTGATCTTCACCCGGTCGCCGCCGGCGACCGCGCTCTTCGCCGTCGCGCCGGTGACCGACCGGATGCCGCGCCGCGCAAACGACCGCTCCAGGGCTTTGCCCACTTCCTCGTCCTCAAGCGGCACCAGCGTGGGCAGCAGCTCGATGACCGTCACCTCACTGCCGAACGCGCGATAGACGCTGGCGAACTCCACGCCGACCGGACCGGCCCCGAGGATGGCGATGGACTTCGGAATGCTCTGGAGTTCGAGGGCGCCGGTGCTGTCGATGATCCGCTTGTGATCGATGGTGATACCGGGCACGCTCCGGGGGGCGGAGCCCGTGGCGATGATCACGGCTTTGGCCTCGAGCTCGGTCTCCGAGCCGTCGGCCAGCGCCAAGCCGATCTTTCTGGAGCTCAGGAACCGCCCGGTCCCCGTGAAGATGTCGATCTTGTTCTTGCGCATGAGATACAGCGTGCCTTTATAGAGGGTCTCGACGACCCGCGCTTTGCGCTTGTGCACCCCGGGAAGGTCGACCGTCGGCGTGGCGCTAAGCGTAATCCCGAGGTCGGCGGCGTCGCGCAGGTGCTCGAGGACTTCTGCGGTGTGCAGCATGGCTTTGGTCGGGATGCAGCCGATGTGCAGGCAGGTGCCGCCGACCTTCTCACGTTCCACCAGAGCGGTGCGCATCCCCAGCTGTGCGGCCCGGATCGCGCCGATGTAGCCTCCCGGCCCGCCGCCGATGATCACGAGGTCATAAGGCTGCCCAGGCATGCACCATTCCCTTTCTGTTTCCACCCCACGAATTCACACACCGAATTCGTGTGGACCCGGTAAGGGGAACCGACTGCGCGGCGTGAACCGGACGCGGAGTGATGTGAACTCGGGTGATGTGGACCCAGTTCGGGAAGGGGTTTCAGCCTCCTCTGCGTTCGATCACGGCAACGCCTGCGCTCCCCGCGGCTATTTCCGTACCCGGATGCGCAGGGTCTGAAAGCCGGAAGCGCCGTCCGGGAGTGTCGCGGTCTCCTTCGCACTCTGCAGGACGCCGGCGCCATCTTTCGCGCGGATCTTCACCGTATATTCCCCGGGGGCCGCCGGCGTCCACACCCCGGCCCACAGCACCCAGGTGAACGGTCCGAGCGGTGCCTTGACCTCCGCGTTCTGCCAGGACTTCCCCCCGTCCACGCTGTATGCCACCTCTTTGATCCCCCGGTCGCCGCCGTACGCGACGCCGCCGAGGGGCACCTCGCCGAGGGGCACCGTGCGCTGCAGGGTCGTGGCCTTGGACATCGTCTTCACCACGGCCTCGTCGCTCCACCCCGATTTCTCCCAATACCCTTGGAAGTCGTAATCGACGACCTCGATGCGGGTGATCCACTTCGGATTCTTCATGCCGAAGAGTCCCGGGACGAGCAGCCGGGCCGGGAATCCATGAACCTTCGGCAGCGGTTCCCCATTCATCTCGTAGGCGAGCAAGGTTGTGGGGTTCATCGCGTCGCCGAGGGGAAGGGACTCTGTGTAGCCGTCCGCGCAGTGGAAGGCAACCTTCACGGCCTTCGCCCCGGGGCCGCCGGCGCGCGCCAGGATGTCCCGCAGCCGGACGCCCTTCCACTTCGCGTTGCTGATGAGGTCGCCGCCGACTTCATTGCTGATGCATTCGAGTGTCTGGGGTTGCTCAACGGCTGGCATCGCGCGGAGTTGCGGGTAGGTGAGCCGGACCGGCTGATCGACGAGCCCCCCCACCTGGAGGAGCCACTTGTCCCCGTCGACGTCAGGATCGAAGCCGGGCGGGTTCTTGCTTACGACATAGAACCGATCGTTCGGCGTGATTTCAGACGGGAGGCCCTTGATCCGTGCAAACAGTGACTGGGCAAGGGCCGTGGTCCGCCCCGCCGCAGCCTGGAGCCATCGGGCGCCGGCGCTGCCCACGACTCCGGCGAGCGCGACGACCACGGCGCGCTGGAGGAGCTCACGCCGCGTTGTGCCGGCGGTGGTCCGAGGCGGACCACCGCCATCAATGCGGGCTGAATCGCTGCCATCCGGGCGAGCACGCCGTTCCACGGCTGCGCCCAGGAGCGCGAAGACCACCGCGTAGATCAGCGCAACCAGCGCAATCGCCGCAAGCACGGCCGGCGCCGCCGATCCGGCCTGTCCTGCTGCCGAGCGGCGCGCCTCCAACACCAGCGTCGCCGGACCATACGTCAGAATCCCGAGGACTGCCGCGGAAACCGCGCAGGCCGCCCCCGCGCGGGCGATCAGCCGGTGACGACGTACGCTCAACACCGCCCCCAGGATCCCCCACAGCACCGTCGCCGCCCCCAGCATCCCCCAGTAGGCCGAAGGCTTCGCGGCGAACTTCAGGCGCACGATGAAGAACGCGAAGACGTCCATCGGGATCAGCCGGAGTGTGCGCTCCCACAAGGCGAGGGCCAGCACGGGGACGCCGCCCGTGAACAGGCCGAGGGTGATCGCCGCAGTGGCGACCCCCCCGGCCACGAGCCCGGCCCAGAATCCCGCACGCACCGAAGGGGACATTCTGGGGCCAGTATACCCGAATTACTTGAAGTTCGCCTTCGCCTGGACGAGAGCGCTCTGCGCGATCTCCGCTCCTGCCTTCGCCCGCGCGAGATCTTTGCGCATTCCCTGAGAGAGCCCCCACAGCGAGATCGACTGGGCGATCTCGACGTACGGCAGGGCATGGCCGCCGGCCATCCCCGACGCCTGGAGGTCCTTGAGCAATCCGGTCCCCATCCCCTCGCACACATCGCCGGATCCGGCGAAGTAATCCTTCCCATCCTTGCCCTCGATGCAGTTGATGACGTGGTGCAGATGCAGCTCGGCCTGCGCCAGAGTGGACGCTCCGGCGGCGTTTTTCGCGTGCGCGATCGCCGTGTCGAGCTGCTTCGCCGCCGCCTCATTCATCATCAGCGCCGCCGGTACTGGGGCGGTCGCGGCGAGGATTGCCACGATCGCCAACACGACCCCTACCCGAACCTTCATCGGACCACCTCCCTTTGGTGCCGATAGTGAAGGAGCAATATGAAGGTCGTACAAAGCTGAGGCAAGATTCTCGTTCACCGCGACTGCGGTGTTGCCGTGGAGAAGACGACGTGGGGGAAAGCAACTGCGTCATCCGGGGAGGTCGATCCAGACGGTCGTGCGTCCGGCGCCGCTGCTCGCCCCGGTCCGCCCGCCGTGCGCCCGGGCAACCTCCTGTACGATGGCCAGGCCGATCCCCGCCCCGCCGGATTCGCGCGAGCGGGACTTCTCCCCCCGATAGAAGCGCTCGAAGATGAATGGCAGATCGGCGGCCGGGATGGCATCGCCGGTGTTCGAGACGGCAAGACGCACCATCCCATCCGCGCGGGCGACCTCGATCGCCACCTCCCCGGCCCGCGGGGTGTACTTCAGCGCGTTGTCGAGAAGGTTGCTCAGGGCCTGGGACATGAGGTCCGCGTCGGCATTCACCTGGACTGGAAACGCACTCACGCGGACCGTGATCCCCCGGGCCGTGAATTCGGCATCCCGGAGGGCGATGAGACGCTCCGCGAGTGCGCCGACATCGAGCGGCACGCGATGGAGTTGCGGCAGCACGGCGTCCAGCGGGGAGAGGTCCTGCAGCGCATCCACGAGCCGGACCAGCCGCATCACCTCATCATGCAGCATGGCGATCATCTCCGGAGAGGCCGGCGTCAGCCCCTCGTGCAAGGCCTCGAGGTATCCCCGCAGATTCGTCAGCGGCGTACGCAGCTCGTGCGCGACGTTCGCCACGAGATCCTTGCGCAGCCCTTCGAGGCGTTGGAGGGACTCGGCCATCCGGTTCAACGACGCGGCGAGGTGGGCCAGCTCGGCCGCCCCGCCGGCGTCCACGCGCGCCGCGTAATCCCCCGCGGCGATACGGCGGGCCAGATCCCGCATCCTCCGCACCGGCTGAGTGACGGCGCGCACGAGGACCGCGCTGAGCAGCACCCCGACCCCACCGGCGATGAGGCTGGTGATGAGCATCGACCGCGCCAGCGAGACGACGAAGAGCCGGTGGAGCCCTTCGGTCTCGATGTGGAACTTCGTCATCAGATCGGCAAAGATCACGTCGGCGACGCGGCCGATCGTCAACGCCGTCACGCCGACGGCCACGGCGACGACGAGGAGGCTGATCGCGAGCAGCCGCCAGAACAGCGTCATAGAAGCTTGTACCCGACCCCGCGCACGGTGGCGATGAAGCGGGGATCGACGGGGTCGTCGCCGAGCTTCTCGCGCACCTTGCCGATGTGGACGTCGATGGCCCGGTCGACGACCGCCGCCTCCTGGTTCGCGTAGATGCGGTTGAGGAGCGCGTCGCGAGAGAACACGCGCTCCGGCGATTCCAGGAAGGCCCGGAGGAGGCGGAACTCGACGTTGGTCAGCCGCACCTCGCGGCCGTCGATCGTGACGTGATGGCGCTCGACGTCCATGGCCAGCGCTCCGCGGCGGAGGATGCGTTCCGCCGGGCGCCGGGTCGTGCGCCTGAGGATCGTCCGGATGCGGGCCACGACCTCGCGGGGGCTGAAGGGCTTGGTGACGTAGTCATCGGCCCCGATGCTCAATCCGAGGAGGCGGTCCACCTCGTCGACGCGGGCCGTGAGCATGAGGACCGGGATCTCGGAGTGTGCCCTGATCCGCCGGCACACCTCGACCCCGTCCAGGTGTGGAAGCATGAGGTCCAGCACCACGAAGTCGGGCCGGAGATCCTCGACGGCCCGGAGTCCCGCGGCGCCGTCGGGCGCCGAGGCCACAGCGAATCCGTCGCGCTCCAGATAGAGACGCAGCAGGTTGACGATATTCGCGTCGTCTTCGACGATCAGGACCGTCTGGGGCATCGCCGACTACTCGTGTACCCTAGGCGAGGGGTGTTAAGAAGGGATAAAGGCTACGCCCGCTCCCCCAGCCCCAGTCCTTCGATGTCCTTCTGTCGCTGCCGGGCGGCCTCGACCAGCCAGGGGGGATCCTCATAGACGTAGTCCTTGCGCAGCGGGTGACCGACCCAGTCGTCGGTCATCATGATGCGGCGGAGATTGGGGTGCCCCTCGAAGACGATGCCGAACAGATCGTAGGCCTCACGTTCATGCCAGTTGGCCCCGTCCCAGATCCCCGTCACGGAGGGCAGCGCCGGAGCATCACGCGGGACCCGCACTTTGAGGGCCAGATCGTCCTTTGACGCGAAGGAATAGACGTGGTAGAGGATCTCGAATTCGCCCGCGTCCGGCCTGTCGATGGCGCTGACGAAGGACAGGTAGTGCAGCCCAAAGTCGGCTCCCGCGAGCGCGCGGCAGACATCCAGCAACTGCTCTTTCGGGACGAAGACACCAGGGGTGAGAAACGACGGCGCGGCCTCGTGCGCGGGGCGGCGCGGAGCGGGCCGGCCCGGCGCTCCCGGCTGTTGAGCGGGGGCGGGTTGACCCGGCACGGGTTGACCGGTCTGCGCGACCCCCTCGGTGGCAGAATCAGCCGCGGAGGACGGCGGCTCCGGCTGCGCGGGCGCCCCCTGTACCGGCTCCTCGTGATGCTCCTCTTCCGGGCGGGGGAACAATTGGACGTCGGAGAACCGCGCGCGGAGCCGCTCTGCCAGCTCCCAACTCATCGCCGCACCTCTCCGCCGCCTCCGCTGACGGCCACCTGGCCGCGCACCCGGACAACGCCGGTGGCGATCGGCTCCTTGGGCGCAGCGGCATGGAGGTCGTCGAGGTCGTAAAGCAGGTTGGCGCGGTTGTACGTGCTCGCCTCGTAGTGAGGGACGAAGACGATCGCCTCGGTGGGGCAGACCTCGACGCACAGACCACAGTAGCAGCACTTGTCCATCTCGATATCGAAGCGCGTGAGCAACCGGTCCTTCCCCTTCCCGGTCGCCTCGATGTGGATGCAGCGGTCGGGGCAGACCCGCTCGCACTGGAAGCAGATGATGCACTTGTCGTTGTCGGTCTCGGGGTCGATGGGCAGCGCGAGCAGACCATGCCAGCGGTTGCTCACGTTGGCCTTCTGCTCCGGGTAGATGATGGTCGCCTTCGGCTCGAACATCACCTTGAGCGTCGAGCGCAGGCCGACGACCAGGCCCACCGCGCCGTCCCAGAACCGCTCAGCGAGTCCTTTCTTCCCATTGGGGGTGACGGGCACGGTGCTCACCGGTCCACGTCCGAGAGCACGATGTCGATGCTGCCGAGGATGGCGATGACGTCGGCGACCTTCCACCCCCGCATCATCTCCGTGAGCGCGTAGAGGTTGCTGAAGGCGGGAGCGCGGATCTTCACGCGGTAGGGCTTGTCCGTCCCGTCTCCGACGAGGTAGATGCCGAGATCGCCGCGGGGGGATTCCGTCCGTGCGTAGACTTCGCCCTTCGGCACCTTGAGGGCGACCTGGACCTTGCTGCGGATCTCCCCCGCGGGCAGGCGCTGCAGACATTGCCGGATGATGCGCACGCTCTGGCGCATCTCTTCCATGCGGACGAGATAGCGCGCGAAGCAGTCGCCCTCGGTGCGCACCGGAACGTCGAACTCGAGGCGGTCGTAGACCTCGTACGGATGGGCCTTGCGCACGTCGTAGTCCACGCCGGAGGCCCGGGCCACCGGCCCGCAGGCCCCCATGGCGATGGCCTGGTCACGCGGCAGGACGCCGACGCCCTGCGTCCGCGCCTGGAAGATCGGATTTCCCGTGACCAGCTGATCGTACTCGGGCAGGCGTTCCATGAAGTAGTCGCAGAAGGCGGCGCAGCGCTCGGTCCACCCGTCCGGCAGATCCTCGTTCACGCCGCCGATCCGGAAGTACACGTGGTGCAGCCGGCCGCCGGTGCTCGCCTCGAACAGGTCCATGATCCGCTCGCGCTCGCGCATCGCCCAGAGGAACGCCGTGAATGCGCCGAGGTCGATTCCGAACGTCCCCCACCAGATCAGGTGGCTGCTGATCCGCTGGAGCTCGAGCATGATCGTGCGGATAAACTTCGCCCGCTCCGGGACATCGATCTTCGCCAGACGCTCGGTGGCGAGGACCCAGACCTCCTCGTTGGCCATCGCCGTGAGGTAGTCCATCCCGCGGTCGACGAGGGCGATGTTCTGGAGGTACGTGCGGTGCTCCATCATCTTCTCGACGGAGGAGTGCAGGTAGCCGATGTCGGGCTGCACGTCGACGATGTTCTCGCCGTCGAGGGTGACGATGAGGCGCAGCACCCCGTGGGTGCTCGGATGCTGCGGGCCCATGTTGAGCATGAGCTCCTCGGTGCGGACGCTCATGCCTTACCCACCGGCCTGGGCTGAGCTGGCGATGCGGCGGCGCAAGAAGGGCTCTTTCCGGATCTTCTCCTGCAGCTTGAGGAAGCCCTCATACAGCGCCTCCGGGCGGGGCGGACAGCCCGGGACGTAGACGTCCACGGGAATGACCTGATCGATCCCCTTCAGGATGGAGTAGTTGTCGTAGTAGAAGGGCCCGCCGCACGTCGCGCAGCTGCCCATGCTCACCACGTACTTCGGCTCGGGCATCTGCTCCCACAACCGGCGGACGATGGGCGCGATCTTGATCGTGGCCCGCCCGGCGACGATGATGCAGTCGGCCTGCCGGGGCGTGCCGCGGGGGATGATCCCAACGCGGTCGGCGTCGAAGCGCGTGGCCATGAACTGCATCATCTCGATCGCGCAGCAGGCCAACCCGAACGTGAGCGGCCAGACCGACGCGGCGCGGCCCCAGTTCAGGACCTCTTCCACCTTCGCCAGGACGACGCCGCCCCCCGGGAGGGCATCGATGACCTCCAGCGCTCGATCGAGGGGAAACACCTGGCTGGTCCGCAGCTGCTCTGGCTCGGTGGACACGCGCAGCCTCCCTG
>DATDEG010000084.1:0-10002 GCA_036523465.1 bacterium | reverse complement strand
CCTGGATGGCGCTGGCTGGCGTGCTGTTGCTGGTCCGGCGATAGGGAAAAGACAGCGGGCGCCGCTGCCGGCGCCCGCTGTTTCGAAACCGCTGTCGGACCTCAGGGAGCGCGCACCCGCACGACCGCGGTGTCCCAGCCCTCCGGGAAGCGGCGCAGCACCTGGAGCGTGGCGATGCCGCCGGCGCGCACGGTCTGCATGGCAGTGCGGAACTCCGTCCGCGTGTGGACCGGCGAGCCGTTGACCTGCAGGATCAGGTCCGGGCTGTTGCTCGGGCCGTTGCCGAACAGCTTGCGGTACGCCGGGCCGTCGGGCGAGACGTCGGTCACCACGAGCGCCCCACCGGAACGGGCCACCCGGAGCAGCCGCGGGTCCTGAGCGGCGTCTTCCTGGGTCAGGGGCTCGATCGCGATCCCCAGCCGGTTGGTCGAGCCCGAGAGCTCGTCGCCGTTGTTCCCGGCGCCGTCGTTCGCGGATACCTGCGTCGCATTGTCGGCGGGCTGGGCCACGAGCCGCACCGAATACTCCTTGCGGACGCCTCCCTGCCGCAGCACGGTGACCTTGACCGCTTCTCCGGGCTTCTTGAACCCGACGCGCTGCTGCAACTGCGCGACGTACTCGACCGGCTGGCCGTCCAGCTCGGTGATCACGTCGCCGAGCTCGAGCCCTGCCCGCTTGGCGGGGGACTCGTCGTTGGTGAAGCTCTCCACCACGACGCCGGTGATCTGCTTCAGGCCGACGGCCTCGGCGTCTTCCGGCGTGGCCTGCTTGATCCCGATGCCCATCACGGTGCGCTGCACGTGGCCGCTGGCCACCAGCTGGGTCATCACCGTCCGGACCAGGTTGATCGGGATGGCGAACCCATAGCCTGCGTAGTAGCCCGTTTCGCTGGCGATGGCCGAATTGATGCCGATCACCTCACCGCGCACGTTGACGAGCGGCCCGCCGGAATTGCCGGGGTTGATCGCCGCGTCGGTCTGGATGAAGTCCTGGATCGAGTAGCGGGATTCCTGGAGCGCCGACAGCAGCCGGCCCTTGGCGCTCACGATCCCGGCCGTCACCGTGAAGGCGAAGGCTTCGCCGAGCGGGTTGCCGATCGCCAGCACCCACTCGCCGATGCGCGTCGAGTCGGAGTTGCCGAACGCCACGGTCGGCAGGGCGGTGGCGTCGATCTTGATGACCGCGATGTCGGTCTGCGGATCCGTTCCCACGACGTGCGCGGTGAACTCGCGCTTGTCGTACAGCCGCACCGTGACCTTGCTCGCGCCGGCGACGACGTGGTTGTTGGTGAGGATGAACCCGTCGGGCGATACGATGAACCCGGATCCGGAACCCTGCTCGATCTGCGGCCGGTTCCGGAACTGCGGGAAGAAATCGTCGAACCCGGGCGGCAGCCGGCGGGTGTCCGCGCGCTGCCGGATCTCGGAAACGATGTAGACGACCGCCGGCTTCACGTGCTCGGCCACGGCGACGAAGGCGTCGCCCAGGTCGGCGGCGGGTTTGGCGGCCGGAATCACCGGCCGCTGCGTCACCGCCTGCAGCACTGCCGCCGGCTCCGCCGAGGTCTTCCTCGGCAGGTCGAGGGCCGAGGCGAAGCCCAGTCCGAAGACGAACGCCAGGCCCACCAGGGCGATGAATTTCAACCAATCTCTCGTGCGTACCGACATAGCGTCACACTGTCCGTATTGTGAGTAAGTGAAACATAATTATGACTTCTTCCCTTTGTCGTCATCGACGATCTCGTAGTCGGCGTCGACGACGTTCTCCTTGGCCGCGGCCGGCTCACCCGGCGCCGGGCCGGCTCCGGGCTCGCCCGAGCTCTCGGCCCCGCGGCTCGCCTGGTACAGGGAGGCGCCGGCGGCCGAGTAGGCCTGTTGCAGCTCGTCCAGCGCCCGGGCGATGTCGGCCGGGTTGCCGCTGCGCAGCGACTGCTTGGCGCCTTCCACCGCCCCGTCCAACCGCGACTTCAGCCCGCCTTCGAGGCGGTCCGCCCATTCCTTCGAGTTCTTCTCCACATCATACACCATCGTATCGAGGCGGTTGCGACGCTCGATTTCGTCGCGCCGCTGCTTGTCGTCGGACGCGTGGGCTTCCGCATCCTTGACCATCTTTTCGATCTCTTTGTCACCGAGCCCCGAGGAGGCCTCGATGCGGATCTTCTGCTCCTTGCCGGTCGCCTTGTCCTTGGCGGAGACGTGCAGGATGCCGTTCGCGTCGATGTCGAACGTCACCTCCACCTGCGGCACGCCGCGCGGAGCCGGCGGGATACCGGTGAGCTGGAACTTGCCGATCGTGCGGTTGTCGAGCGCCATCTGCCGCTCGCCCTGCAGCACGTGGATTTCCACGGTGGTCTGGGAGTCCTCGGCGGTCGAGAACACCTCCGACTTCTTGGTCGGGATGGTCGTGTTGCGAGGGATCAGAACGGTGGTCACGCCGCCCAGGGTTTCGATGCCCAGCGACAGCGGCGTGACGTCGAGCAGCAGGACGTCCTTCACCTCGCCGGCCAGTACGCCGCCCTGAATCGCGGCGCCGATCGCCACGACCTCGTCGGGGTTCACCCCCTTGTGGGGCTCCTTCCCGAAGTAGCTCTTGACGACCTCCTGGACCTTCGGCATGCGGGTCTGGCCGCCGACCAGAATCACCTCGTCGATCTGGCCCGGCTCGAGCCCCGCGTCCTTCAGCGCCTGCTTCATGGGCGGAATGGTGCGCTGGACGAGGTCGTCCACCAGCTGTTCCAGCTTGGACCGCGAGAGCGACAGGTTGAGGTGTTTGGGGCCGGATTGGTCGGCCGTAATGAAGGGGAGGTTGATCTCCGTCTGCATCACGGTGGACAGCTCCATCTTCGCCTTCTCGGCGGCTTCCTTCAGGCGCTGCAGGGCCATGGGGTCCTTGGAAAGATCGATCCCCTGGTCGCGCTTGAACTCGTCCACCAGCCACTGCATGATGCGGGCGTCGAAATCGTCGCCCCCCAGGTGGGTGTCGCCGTTGGTGCTCTTGACCTCGAACACGCCCTCGGCGAGCTCGAGCACCGAGATGTCGTAGGTGCCGCCGCCCAGGTCGTAGACGGCCACCTTTTCTTCCTTCTTCTTGTCCAGTCCGTACGCCAGGGCCGATGCGGTCGGCTCGTTGATGATGCGCACCACGTCGAGGCCGGAGATCTTGCCCGCGTCCTTCGTGGCCTGGCGCTGGGAGTCGTTGAAGTAGGCCGGGACCGTGATCACCGCCTTCTCGACCTTGTGCCCCAGGTAGTCCTCGGCGGTCTGCTTCATCTTCTGCAGGATCATCGCGGAGATCTCGGGTGGCGTATAGCGCTTGCCCTGGATCTCGACCGAGGCGAGGTCGTTCTGCCCCGAGACGACGCGATAGGGGACGCGCTTGATCTCTTCAGGCACCTCGTTGAGACGGCGCCCCATGAAACGTTTGATGGAGAAGATCGTGTTCTGCGGATTGGTCACCGCCTGGCGCTTCGCGACCTGGCCGACCAGCCGCTCGCCGTCCTTGGTGAACGCCACCACCGACGGGGTCGTGCGCCCGCCTTCAGCATTGGGAATGACGACCGGGTCGCCGCCCTCCATGACCGCCACGACGGAGTTCGTGGTCCCCAGATCGATCCCGATGATCTTCTCAGCCATGTCCCGGTGCTCCTTATCGTGAAGGGTGATGCTTATACGACTCCGGCGGTCGCACAAGCAACCCGCGTGCCCGAAATAGGTGCCAAAACGGCAGTTTGCGCAACCTCCTGCGCCGGCATAGGATTAGCCGCGTGATCCCTTACCGCGACGAAAACCCCACCACCCTCAAGCCGATCGTGACCGTCGGGATCATCATCCTGAACGTGGCCGCCTGGCTGTTCCTGGAGGGGGCCGGGACCCGCAACGCCGTCACGGCAGCGGTCTGCAACTACGGGCTCATCCCAGGGGAAGTTCTCCAGCGGCTCCCCCCCGGGACGGGCATCGAGATGGCGCCGGGGCTGTTCTGCGCGGTCGACCCCGGGCCGCAGTACTGGACCGTGCTCACGTCGATGTTCATGCACGGCGGGTGGATGCACCTGATCGGCAACATGGTGTTCTTCTGGGTGTTCGGGAACAACATCGAAGACGCCATGGGGCACGTCCGCTTCACGATCTTCTATCTGGTGTGCGGCGTGGCCGCCGCCGCCGCCCAGACCTTCGCGAATCAGGCGTCGGCCGTCCCGATGGTGGGCGCCTCCGGCGCCATCAGCGGGGTGCTCGGCGCCTACCTGCTGCTCTATCCGAGAGTGCGGGTCCACGCGCTGTTGCCGCTCGGCTTCTACATCACCACCATCACGATGCCCGCCTACGTGATGCTGGGCTACTGGATTCTGCTCCAGGTGCTGGGCAGCCTGCCGGCTCTGGGGTCACACCAGGCCGGCGGCACCGCCTTCCTCGCCCACATCGGCGGTTTCGTGGCCGGGCTGGTGCTCATCCGCCTGTTCGCGAGGCGGGAATACCTGGAGCGCCGCGCAGTCCTGCCGGGGGGATACGGGTGGGGAGGGCAGGGGGGGCGTTGACCCCTCCGCCGTCAGCGGCTCACCTCGGCGTGATGCTTGATGCTTTTCCCTTCCACCAGAAACACGACGTCCTCCGCGACATTGGTCGCGAGGTCGGCCACGCGCTCGAGGTTGCGGCTCACCAGAAAGAGCTCCATCGCCGCGGTGATGATGTGCGGCGTCTCCATCATGTGGGTGAGCAGGATACGGAACACCGAGTCGTGCAGGGCGTCCACCAGGTCGTCGCGCTGGCAGACGGCGCGGCCCGCCTGCGCGTCGGTCCGCACGAAGGCATCGAGCGCATCGGCGAGCATGCGGCGGGCCAGGCGCGCCATCTCCACGACTTCGGGCTCGGGGACGATCGCCGGGGCCGCCAGCAGGCGCTCGGCCGATTGGGCGATGTTGACCGCGTGGTCGCCGACGCGCTCCAGATCGTTGGCGATCTTCAGGGCGGCCATGAGCAGCCGCAGGTCCCGCGCCATCGGTTGCTGGGTGGCCAGCAGCCGTACGACCTGCTCTTCGATCTCGTTCTCCATTGCGTCGATGCGGTGATCGCCCGAGATCACCTGGGCGGCCTTCCCCGCATCGCGCTGCAGCAGGGCCTCGACCGCGCTCGCGAGCGCCGTCTGCGCCTCGGCGGACATCGCCAGCAGCGCAGACTTGAGCTCGGACAGCTCGTCGTGGAAATGCCGGTGCACCGCACCCCCTCCGGAGCGTGGCGCCGGGGGCGATCCTTCCCGGTTTCGTGCGTCGGTCAACCGAACCTCCCGGTGATGTAGGCCTCGGTCCGCTCGTCCCGCGGCCGAGTGAAAACCTGCGCCGTGTCGCCGAATTCCACCAGGCGACCGAGGTAGAAGAACCCGGTGAACTCCGAGACCCGGGATGCCTGCTGCATGTTATGCGTAACGATCACGATCGTGTACTGGCGCTTCAGCTCGACGATCAGCTCCTCGATCCGCTCGGTGGCGATGGGGTCGAGTGCCGAGCAGGGCTCGTCCATCAGGAGCATCTCCGGCTCGTTGGCCAGCGCGCGGGCGATGCACAGCCGCTGCTGCTGGCCGCCGGACAGGGCGGTGCCGGGTTCGTCCAGGCGATCCTTCACCTCGTCCCAGAGCGCGGCCTGCCGCAGCGCCCGTTCCACCACTTCAGCCATGTGCCGTTCGGGGGCGAGACCATTGATCCGCGGGCCGTAGGACACGTTGTCGAACACCGACTTGGGGAACGGGTTGGGGCGCTGGAATACCATGCCGACCCGGCGCCGCAGCTCCACGACGTCGGTCCCGGGGGAGAACACCGAGACCCCTTCGAGGAGGATGTCGCCGGTGTGCCGGGTGTCGGCGATGATGTCGTTCATGCGGTTGAGAGAGCGGAGGAACGTGCTCTTGCCGCACCCGGAGGGTCCGATCAGGGCGGTCACGGCGCGGCGGGGGATGGTGAGCGTCAGATCGGCCAGCGCCTGCCGCGAGCCGTACCAGAAGGCGTAGTTGCGGACGTCCACCACGGGGAACGGACTCACCGCCTCGGGCGGAATCGTGACGAGCCGTCTGGAAGTCGACGCCGGCGAGGGGGAGGCGACGCTCATCCGAATCTCCCCGTCAGGTAGGCCTCGGTCTGCTCCTTCGCGGGGTTGGTGAAGAGCCGGCTGGTCCGTCCGATCTCGATCAACTCCCCCAGATAGAAGAAGGCGGTGTAGTCCGATACCCGCGCAGCCTGCTGCATGTTGTGGGTCACGATCACGATCGTGTACCGGCGTTTGAGCTCGTGGCACAGCTCCTCGATGCGCTGCGTGCCGGCGGGGTCGAGCGACGCGGTCGGCTCGTCCAGCAGCAGCACTTCGGGGCGTGGAGCGACGGCGCGGGCGATGCACAGGCGCTGCTGCTGGCCGCCGGACAGGGCGACGGCGCTCGCGTTCAGCCGATCCTTCACCTCGTCCCACAGCGCGGCCTGGCGCAGCGCCTGCTCGACGACCTCGTCCTGTTGCGCGCGGGTCATCCGCTCCCGCACGCGCAGTCCCGCCGCCACGTTCTGGTAGATGGACATAGTGGGGAACGGGGTGGGGCGCTGGAACACCATGCCGATGCGTCGTCGCACGGCCACGGGATCGAGCCCGCCCCCGTAGATATCCTCCCCGTCCAACAGGACGGAGCCGGTCACCCAGCCGCCGTCGGACAGTTCGTGCATCCGGTTGAGGCAGCGCAGGAAGGTGCTCTTGCCGCAGCCGGATGGACCGATGATGGCCGTCACCGTGTTGGTGGGGAAGAAGAGTGAGACCTCGCGGACCGCCGCGCTCCTGCCGAACAGCGCCGTGAGCCGACGCGTCTCGATCCGGACCAGGGCGTCATCCGGCTCGGCACCCTTGTCGGGAGACAGCTCGAGCCTCGGGCGCTGGGGCGAGGCGCCCGCCCCGGCGCGAGGTGATTCGAGGAGGGAAGGCACCTGGCTCATCGCGTCATCCTGCGGCATGGCGTGAGCGGGTCGCCCACCGGGCCGCGAGGGAGAGCACCAGGACCATGCCCATGAGGACCAGGGCCGCGGCCCACGCCAGCCGATGCCATTCCTCGAACGGCCCCGTGGCGTAGACGTAGATCTGGAGCGAGAGGGTCTGCATCGGGTCCCCGATCCCGGTCGAGAAGTTCAAGTTGCCCAGCGCGGTGAACAGCAACGGTGCCGTTTCGCCAGCGATGCGCGCCACGGCCACGAGCGCGCCGGTCACGATTCCCGCCAGCGCCGTTCGGGTCACGACGGCGAGCGACGTGCGCCACCGCGGGTAGCCGAGCGCCAACGCCGCCTCCCGCAGCGAATTGGGCACGAGGCGCACCATTTCTTCCGTCGTCCGGGCGAGCATGGGGATCATGAGGATGGCCAGTGCCGCCCCGCCGGCCAGGGCGGAGAAGTGGCCCGCCGGACGCACCAGCCAGGTCCACGCGGAGATACCGATCACGATCGAGGGCGTGCCGTTCATGACGTCCGCCACGAAGCGCACCAGCCAGCCCAGCCGGCCGCCGCCGTACTCGGCCAGGAACAGACCGGTCCCTACCCCGATGGGGATCCCGGCGACGCAGGCGAGCCCGACGATGATGGCGGTGCCGACGATGGCGTTCGCGACGCCGCCCCCCGACTCCCCCGCCGGGACCGGGCTCTTGACGAAGAAGTTCCAATCGATGGAGCTTGCGCCTTTGTGGACGAGATCGGCGAAGATGAGCAGCAAGGGCAGGATCGCGAGCAGCGCCAGGCCTGCGACGACGCTAGTCATGACGATGCTCTGGGCCCGACGCCGCAGGGCGCGCGCGCTCACAGTGCCTTGCTCCCTACGGCCGCGCCGCGGGCCACGCGCCAGACCAGGAGGCGCGCCAGGGCGTTGATGGTAATCGTGATGACGAACAGCACGAGTCCGACGGCGAACAAGGCGGACAGGTACATCTGCGTGGTCGCCTCGCTGAACTCATTGGCGATGGCGGCGGCCATCGTATAAGCGGGCGACAGCAGCGAGGCGCCGAGATCGTGCCGGTTGCCGATCACCATCGTGACGGCCATGGTCTCACCCAGCGCCCGGCCGAACCCGAGCATGATCGCCCCGATGATCCCGGCGCGTCCGTAGGGCAGGACGGCGCTCCAGACGGCTTCCCAGCGGGTCGCCCCGAGGCCGAGCGCGGCCTCGCGCTGCGTGGCGGGGACCGCCTGCAGGACCTCCCGTGAGACCGCGGCAATGTAGGGAACGATCATGATCGCGAGAATGACGCCGCCCGCGAGCATGGAGTTGCCATAGAACACACCCTTGAAGAACGGCGTCCATCCCAGCGCTGCCCGGAGTGGGGGCACGGCGACGTTGCGCAGCAGCGGAATCAGCACGAACACGCCCCACAGGCCGTAGACGACACTGGGAACCGCCGCCAACAGCTCGACGAGGAAGCCGACCGGCCGCCGCAGCCAGGGCGGTGCGAACTCAGTGAGGAAGATGGCCACGCCCAGTGCCAGCGGCACCGCGATCAGCAATGCCAGCAGGGAGGAGACGATGGTGCCGAAGATCATCGGCGCCGCTCCGTACACCTCGGCGACCGGATCCCAGGTCGTAGTGAACAGAAACCGGATGCCGAACTTCTTGAGGGCCGGCGCGGCGCTCACCGCCAGCTGCCCCCCGACGGCGAGCAGCAGGAGCGGCAGGAGGACCGCGAGCACCGTCAGGGTCGCCCGGTAGGCAGGATCCCCGAGATTGCGTGGATGGCGTGCCACGAGGACGGGCGTGTCCGCACGGACCGTGCGAGCGCCATTTCGGGGCTTCGGAGGGATGTCGGTGGTTTCGTGCGTCACTCAACGAAGGTAGGCCGGGGCATTCTGTGCCCGGTCACAGGCGTGTAACGATTCCGTCACGTGGGGCGTTGCCGCTCACCTCAGGGGCCTGCGGTCACCGGTCGGCGACGCTCGTACCAGCCCCGCGTGCGCGTGACGATGTGGACCACCGACAGCATCACCGGCACTTCCACCAGCACGCCCACCACCGTCGCCAGCGCCGCTCCCGACTCCAACCCGAACAGACTGATGGCCGTGGCCACAGCGAGCTCGAAGAAGTTGCTGGCGCCGATCAACGCCGAAGGCGTGGCCACGCGATGGGATTCCCCCAGCCACCGGTTCAACAGATAGGCGAGCCCGCTGTTGAGGTAGACCTGCAGGAGAATGGGTACCGCGAGGAGCACGATCACGAGCGGTTGATGCAGAATCTGGGGCCCCTGGAAGCCGAAGAGCAGGACGAGCGTCGTCAGCAGGGCGACCAGGGACAGCGGATGCAGTCTGTCCAGCACCCGTGCGAGGGCGGCCTCGCCGCCACGGGCCCGCAATGCCCGGCGCCAGAGCTGCGCCGCGATCACGGGGATCACGATGTACAATGCCACCGAGAGGAGCAGGGTTTCCCACGGCACCGTGATCGCCGAGAGCCCCAGCAACAGGCTCACGATCGGGGCGAAGGCGACGATCATGATCGTGTCGTTGAGCGCTACCTGGGTGAGCGTGAAGTTGGGGTCGCCGTCGCTCAGATTGCTCCACACGAACACCATGGCGGTGCAGGGCGCGGCGGCGAGCAGGATGAGCCCGGCCACGTAGGAATCGAGCTGGGCGGCGGGCAGGAGCGGGGCGAACACGCCGCGCACGAAGATCCAGGCGAGCAGCGCCATTGAGAACGGCTTCACCGCCCAGTTGACGAACAGCGTCACGCCCATTCCCCTGGCGTGGGCCCGGACCTGACGCAGCGCGGCGAAGTCCACCTTCAGCAGCATGGGGATGATCATGAGCCAGATGAGCCCGGCCACGACCAGGTTGACGTGGGCCACTTCGGCGGTGCCCAGCACCGCGAAGACACCGGGGGCCACGCGCCCGAGGGCGATGCCGCCGGCGATGGCGAGGAACACCCATACCGTCAGGTAGCGCTCAAACGGACCCAAGGGCGCTCCGCCGGCCCGATCGGCCGTGATCTCACATTGGGCGCCCATTGGTCTCCCTGG